>NZ_JADBGG010000051.1 GCF_014873765.1 Desulfomicrobium macestii
GAGTCCCGAGGCATTCGAAAAATCATTTTATCAGAGACAGCGAAACAGGGCGGCTTAACCTCCCGGTCTGTGTCCATTTTTTCTGTGGCAATCCACGCCCCGGTCAAGACCCGCCGAAACTCTTTCGCGGGCCTCGTAATGCTGAACCGTTGCGTGGCGGCGCGTGAGGCCGTGGCCGGACGTTTGGCAACGATTCAGCAAACGATGCCTGGCTCAATCAGGCAGTCGGCGCGCCTTGACCGGGACGAACAGGACCGCTTGGTGCTGTGTGTGGGGATGGTTGTTGGCGGGATATGGCAAGGCGTAATGGTGGTGGGATTTGGAAAGGCGTGTTGGTACGCGTAAGAGTAGTGTCGTAATTTTGTTGTAAGAGCTTGTGGTTTTGTGCGTATTTGTAGTTGAGTATGGACTGGTAAGAATTGGTAAAAAATGGTTTGACATCTGATTAACTTTTGTTAATTGTTCGGACATGAAATTTGATGACTTCTTCCAGAGGGTGGCCAAGACCACCGGCATCTCCACCCAAAAGGAGCTGGCCGCGCTGCTGGGCATCGATCCTGCCGCCATCACCATGGCCAAGGGCAGGGGAGTGCCCAAGTCCTGGGGGTTGACCATCGCGGCCGCCTTCGGCGTCAATCCGGGCTGGCTCAAGACCGGGACGGGGCCCGTTTATCAGAATGAGCAGGCAAGCACCCTGCTCGTGCCCAAGGTCGCCGCAAGGGCCTGCGCCGGTGGCGGCTCTTTCGAACTGAGTGACAAGATCGTTGACGAGTTGCCCTTTGACCGTTCCTGGCTGAGCAAAAAGGGCAACCCCGGACAGATGGTCGCCATGGAAGTCATCGGCGACAGCATGTCGCCGGAACTGGAACCGGGCGACAACATTCTCATCGACCAGAGTCAGAACCAGGTCGCGGACAACAACCTCTATGTCGTCGGCCTCGCGGACAGCATCCAGGTCAAGCGTATTCAGGTCCGTCCCGGGCTGGTGGTTCTGTTCAGCACCAATCAGCGCTATTCGCCGGTCACCCTTCAAGGCGATGAGATCGACACCTTGAGAGTCATTGGCCGTGTTTTGTGGAGCAGCCGGGCTTACGCCTAGAAATTTTTTTGCCGGGCTGATTAACAAAAGTTAATTCTCAATAAATGGGAGGCCTTCCATGCAACAGCGATTTTGTGAATGTGGACATCCGGTTCTGGTGGCGTACGTGATCACGAAAAATGGGATTCTGCACGTCTACCGGGTAAATGCGCGTTTCGGTTCCCCGATGCGCTGCCCGTCGTGCGGGAAGCATCTGGATATAAACGAATTGAGGTAGGGCGGGACTGGTCTTGAAGGGTTTGGCGGACTGGACTCCGGCTTATGTGCGAGTCCTTCGGGAGCCTGTGAAGAGGGCAAGAAAAAAGGAGCAAACAGTGTTTGCTCCTTTGTTTCTCAAGTGGTGCGCCCGGCATGATTCGAACATGCGACCTACTGATTCGTAGTCAGGCACTCTATCCAACTGAGCTACGGGCGCGTCGAGAAAACGGTTTTTATGGGCAAGCTACCTGAATGTCAACAGTTTTTCTTGCCGTAATCAGGACTGCGCCCATTTTTTTTCAAGTTGCCCCGCTACATCACCCCTAAGTCAGCACATTCGGCCTTGCAGGCCGCCTTTGTTCATGCGGCGCGCAGACCGCGTGAGTCTTATCCTGCCGAAGCGTTCGGGCACCACGCGGCATCGGCTGAATTTCGTTGCCGGTCATGGAACCGGGGCGCACTTCAGTTCGTGGTCGCGGACACTTCCTCGTCTTCCTCTTCAATCTCGACAGGCAATGAAAGAAGGACCGCTGAGTCGGCAATGGGCATCTCCTGGACGCTTTGCAGCTTGCGGCCGATGACCCGCGTTCTGACCTTGGCCTTCTCGATGGTCTCGGATGCCTGGTGGATCTTTTTCTGCACCGCATCCAGAATCTCGCCGTACTTGCCCCACTCGGTCTTGACGGCTCCGAGCAGATTCCAGACTTCGCTGGAGCGTTTCTGGATGGCCAGGGTACGAAAACCCATCTGCAGGCTGTTCAGGATGGACCACAGGGTCGTGGGTCCGGCGATGACGATCCGAAAATCGCGCTGAATGCTCTCGCTCAGGCCCGGCCTTCGGATGACCTCGGCGAAAAGGCCCTCGATGGGCAGGAACAGGATTCCGAAATCCGTCGTGTGCGGCGGGCTTACGTATTTGTCGCGGATGTCCCTGGCGCAGGCCTTGACCCGGATCTCCAGTTGTTTTCCTGCCGTTTCCAGGGCCTCCACGTCGCCGCGCTCCTGGGCTTCGAGCAGGCGCTGGTAGTCCTCGATGGGAAATTTCGCGTCGATGGGCAGCAGCACGGGCGCCTCACTGTCCTGGCCCGGCAGCCTGATCGCGAATTCCACCCGCTCCGCGCCTCCTTTCGTGGCGACGTTTTTTGCATACTGCTCGGCGCTCAGGACCTGCTCCAAAAGGGCACCGAGCTGCACCTCGCCCCAGGTTCCGCGCGTCTTCACGTTGGTCAGGACTTTTTTCAGATCGCCAACGCCCGTGGCCAGGGACTGCATCTCCCCGAGGCCCTTGTGGACCTGTTCGAGGCGCTCGCTGACCTGCTTGAAGGATTCGCCCAGCCGTTTTTCCAGGGTGCCCTGAAGCTTCTCGTCGACGGTCTGGCGCATGGTTTCGAGTTGCCTGGCGTTGTCGGTCTGGAGCATGTGCAGCTTTGTCTCCACGGTGCTGCGGACCGTTTCAAGCTTGGCGGCGTTGGTCTCCGAGAGGCTTGCGATGGCGGCGACCATGGCGTCGAGCTGCTTTTTCTGCGTTTGCCCCAGGTCGCCGACGGTCCTGGTTGAAGTCTCTGAAATGCCGTTCAGGGTGGCCAGTATCTCCTCCCTCAGGGCCTTGGAGTTGGCCGAAGCCTGCTGCCCGAGGCTGTCCAGCTGAGTCAGGTTGGAGGCGGCGAAGGATGCGAAATTCTGCGCGAGCGTGTCCAGCTGTCTTGCTTGCGCGCAGCCGGCGTCGGAGACCCTGTGCATGAGGCCGCCGCCCAGTTCCTTGAATGCGGCGATGACCTCGCGGCGCTGCTCAAGCAGGAGGCGTCCGGTTTCATCCCGGTTCCGGGTGATCTCGTCGTGCAGAATCCGCTCGGTCCTCTCCATGGATTTCTCGACCGCTTCCAGGCGCGCGCCAAGGAGCAGGGTGTTTTTTGAAGTGCGCAGCATGATGGCCAGCAGCAGGAGGATGGTCAGAGCGGGGAGCGCGATGGGGGCGTAGAGGAGAATTTCGTGCATGAGGACCTCGGGGATTTATTGCCGGATGAAGGAAAACGACCGCGAAACCATTTTAAGCCGTCCGTTTGCGGCGGTCTTCGCCAACGGGCTGCTTGAAGGCTGAACCGGCGCGGCTTGCAAGCTGTTCTGATATCAGGATTTGGAAGACCGTGCCCGGATTTTTCTGGGCATGGTCCCGCCATGCCGGGACCATGGGCCTGCCGAATGGATGCGCCATGACCGGTTGCGACTCGCGGGCGAGGATGAAGGCAAAAGTGCTGGAAATCAATGATGATGGGTGGGTATTTTTCGGCAGATTTGTTTTGGTCTGGCGCCAGACGCGGTCAATCGCCTCTGGCGGGGGAGGTCGCCCGGGGCGCGAGATGTCCGGGATGGGGCGTCATTGGCCGGATTTCAGGATATACCCGAGCCAGACGTCCCGGTTGCCCAGCAGGGAACGGCTGCGCGTATGTTCAAGAATTGTCAGTTCCTGCCGTCCGAATTCCCGCCGCAGCTCCGAATCCGACCAGAGCTGGAAAACCCGCCCGTCCTCGCTCTTTTCGCTTCCGCCCCAGGCCTTCATGCTCAGAAGCATGATTCCCCCGGCTTTCAGCATGCGCATGACGCTGCGCAGCGCCTGCGGGAACTCGGGCTTGGCGAGGTGGACCAGCGTGCCGATGAGCAGGATGCAGTCGTAATGGATGGGGGGCTGATATTCGAACAGGTCCGCGATGGAGACCGGACAGTCCGAATGCTCGCTGGCCATGATCGCCAGGGTCGGGGAGCGCTCCAGGCCCGACGGCTTGAAGCCCTTGCCCTTGAGCCACTTGAGATCCCGCCCCGATCCGCAGCCGATGTCGAGGATCGTGCTGCCCGCACGCAGATGGGGCAGCAGGGGAGTGAGGATGGGAGCCGGATCGACGCGGTTGGTGCGTTCGAAATAGGCCCGGGCGTTGATCTCGTAGTAGTCGGTCGTGGGCAAGTGGTTCAGCTCCGCAAGGTTCGGGTTGCGTGTCGAAATTGTCCGGCGCGCCGGGTGCCAGAGCCCTTCTAGCGTTGTCGGCGGAAAAAGTCACCTCAAGTCCTGCGGCAATGGCCATTGATGCAGGGAGCATGTTCGCCGTATTCGTTTCCGCAGAGTGACAGAGTCCAAAAATGCTTCCCGTCCGGCTCGTGTTCGCGTAAGGAAATCGAGGGGTTGGCAATGCGCATTTGCCCGGGTCTTCATCTTTCACAGGAGTGACGTTCATGTCTTTCGCCGTTTTGCAGAGCGCCTTTGGGCTGGTGGCCTTTGTGCTCATCGCCTGGATTTTGTCCGAGAACCGCCGGGGCGTGCGCTTGCGGCTCGTCGTCATCGGGCTCGCGCTGCAGTTCGCGCTGGCCGTGATGCTGCTCAAGCTGCCCATGTTCCGGGATGTGTTTCTGGCTCTGAACCGGGCCGCGCAGGCGCTGGAGGAGGGGACACGGGCCGGGACGGGCTTCGTGTTCGGATATCTTGGCGGCGGGCCGCTGCCTTTCGTGGAGCCGTATCCGGGCGCGGCCTATGTCTTCGCCTTTCGCGGACTGCCCGTCATCGTTGTCACGGCGGCGCTGTCGGCGCTGCTCTATCACTGGAAGGTCATCCCCGCGCTGGTCCGGGGCGTGTCCTTCGCCCTGCAGCGGACCATGGGCATCGGCGGGGCGCTGGGCATCGGGTGCGCGGCCAACATCTTCGCGGGCATGGTCGAGTCTCCACTGTTCGTGCGGCCCTATGTCGCCTCCATGACCCGCAGCGAACTCTTCACCCTGATGACCTGCGGCATGGCGACCATCGCCGGGACCGTGCTCGTCCTCTACGCCGGGATCATCGGCCCGGTCCTGCCGGGCGCCCTCGGGCACATTCTGACCGCATCGCTGATCAGCGTGCCCGCGTCCATCCTCATCGCGGGCGTCATGATTCCTGAATCCTGGCAGCCCACCCTGGGTGAGGTTTCGCCGCCTTCCGAGAGTCGCGGCTCCATGGACGCCGTGGTGCAGGGCACGACGCTGGGCGTGAAGGTCTTCATCAGCGTCGCGGCGCTGTTGGTGGTGCTGCTGGCCCTGGTCAGTATGTTCAACCAGATTCTCGGGCTGCTGCCCGCCGTCGGAGGCGAGGCTCTGACCCTGCAGCGCATTCTCGGCCATCTCATGAGCCCCCTGGTCTGGCTGACCGGCATTCCCTGGAGCGAAGCGCACGCGGCCGGGGGCCTCATGGGCACCAAGATCGTGCTCAACGAGCTGCTGGCCTATCTGGATCTGGCGGCGCTCCCGGCCGGAACCCTGTCCGAGCGCAGCATTCTGATCATGACCTATTCCATGTGCGGGTTCGCCAATGTCGGCAGCCTGGGTATTCTCATCGGCGGATTGAGCCGTGTCGCCCCGGAGCGGGCCGCCGAGATCGTCGAGCTTGGCCCCCGGTCCATCCTGGCCGGAGTCCTGGCCACGCTGATGACCGGCGCCATGGTCGGCGTGCTGGTCTGAAATAGGAGGAAGGCAATGCGATTTCAAAAGCTGATCCGGTTCATCCCGGTCCTGGCCATCCTGCTGCTGTGCGGATGCGCCTCTTTGTCCCATGTCGGGCACACAGGGCTCCAGGCCCTGACCATCCTGCATACCAACGACCATCATGGCCGGTTCTGGAAGAATTCCGCCGGCGAGTACGGCCTGGCCGCCCGCAAGACCCTGGCCGACGCCGTGCGTGCCGAGGTGCTTGCAAGGGGCGGACATGTGCTCCTGCTCGATGCCGGGGACGTCAACACCGGCGTGCCCGAGTCCGACATGCTGGACGCCGAGCCGGACATCCGGGGCATGAACGCCATGGGCTACGACGCCATGGCCGTGGGCAACCACGAGTTCGACAATCCCCTTGCCATCCTGCGCAAGCAGGAGCGCTGGATGGATTTTCCGCTGCTCGCGGCCAACATTTACGACTCCTCGGGGCAGCGCCTTTTTGCGCCCTGGCACCTGTTCCGGCTGCGCGGACTAACCGTGGCCGTGTTCGGTCTGACCACCGAAAGCACGGCCATTGTCGGCAACCCGGAGCACGTCAAAGGGCTCGTCTTCCGCCCGGCCATCGACGAGGCGCGCGAACTGGTTCCGCGACTGCGCAATCAGGCCGACGTGGTCATCGCCCTGACCCATCTGGGTTTTGATGAGAGCGAGCATCCCGGAGTCCCGCAGACGGGGTCCCGGGTACTGGCTCGGGCCGTGCCCGGCATCGACCTCATCGTGGACGGCCATTCGCACACCCAGCTTGACGATCCGGTGCTTGAGAGCGGGACCGTCATTGTCCAGGCCGGGGAGTACGGCAAATATCTGGGCCGGGTCGATCTGCTCTGGACCGGGAGGCAGGTGCGCCTGACCGGCGGGGCCCTTTTGCCCGTGAACCTGACCGAGAAGGTGGACGGGCAGACCGTGCCGCCGACCGTGCCGCTGGCCGACGACCCGGCCATGCTGGCCCTGCTCACGCCTTTCCAGGAAGAAGGAGGCGAGGCCCTGCAAACCGTGATCGGCCATGGCAACGGCAATTTCACCGCCGACCGCGCCGTGACCCGCTCCTCCCAGACCGCGCTTGGCACCCTGGCCTGCCGCGCGCTCATGGAGAAGACCGGGGCGGACGCGGCGGTGATGAACTCCGGCGGGCTCCGCGCCGGGTTGCCGTCCGGGCCCATCACCTACAAGGACGTGCTGACCGTGAAACCCTTCGGCAACACCATTTGCACCGTGGACATGACCGGGGCGGAACTGGACGAATACTTGCGGCAGGCGGCGAGCTTCACCCCCGGCTCCGGCGCTTTCGCGCAGTTCGGCGGGGTCCGGTTCGTGCTCCGGGGAGGGGCTGTGAGCGATGTGTTCGTGGGCGAAAAGCCCCTGGATGCCGGACGGATGTACACCGTGGCCATGGAAAGCTATCTGGCCGGGGGCGGTGACGGGTACCCGGCGGTCAAAGGGCTGCAAGGCTTTGTGGATACGGGATTCGTGGACGCGGATGCGCTGCGCGAATACATCGCCCGCCATTCCCCCCTCGATCCGGCCGAGTATGACTCCGGCGGGGCCGTGCTCCGGGAATGAAGCGGGGAGCTGCACCGTCTTCTTGATCCGCATCTGATTTTAGGGAGTCGCGCCCCGCATGCGCGGCGATGCAAAGGCCCGTTTCAGCGAAAAAGGCGTGATGCCTTTTTCGCTGAAACGGGCCTTTTGTTGATGTTCTTTTTTGGGTCACGGCCGGAAGTCCATGCCGCGACGTTCGAAATCAGGCCAGATCGAAACGGTCGAGGTTCATGACCTTGGTCCAGGCCGCGATGAAATCCTGCAGGAATTTTTCCTGGGAATCACTGCAACCATAGACTTCGGCGATGGCCCGAAGCTGGGAATTGTAGCCGAAGACGAGATCGACGCGCGAGGCCGTCCATTTCAGCTCACCCGTCGGGCGGTCGCGCCCCTCGAACACCCCTTCCGCGCCCTTGGCGGGTTTCCATTCCGTTCCCATGTCGAGCAGGTTCACGAAGAAGTCGTTGGTCAGCGCTTCCGGACGTTTGGTGAAGACGCCGAGCGCGGACTGGCCGACGTTGGCGTTCAGGGCGCGCATGCCGCCGACGAGCACCGTCATTTCCGGCGCGGTCAGCGTCAGCAGCTGCGCCCGGTCGAGCAGCAGCTCTTCCGTGGAGACGCTGAACCTGGCCCGCTGGAAGTTGCGGAAGCCGTCCGCCGCCGGTTCCAGAACCGCGAAGGATTCCACGTCGGTCTGTTCCTGCGTGGCGTCCGTCCGCCCGGGGCTGAAGGGTACGGTCAGGTTGTGCCCGGCGTTCTTGGCGGCCTGCTCAACGCCCACGCAGCCGCCCAGCACGATGAGGTCGGCCAGGGACACCTTCTTGCCGCCGGTCTGCGCCTTGTTGAAGTCATCCCGGATCTTTTCCAGGGTCTGCAGGACGACCTGGAGCTGATCCGGCTGATTCACCGCCCAGTCCTTCTGCGGCGCGAGGCGGATGCGCGCGCCGTTGGCCCCACCGCGTTTGTCGGAGCCCCGGAAGGTGGACGCGGAGGCCCAGGCTGTGGTGACCAGCTGGGGCACGGTCAGGCCCGAAGCCAGGATCTTGCCTTTGAGGGCGGACGTGTCCTGCGCGTCGATCAGCTTGTGATCGACCACGGGCACCGGGTCCTGCCAGATCAGGTCCTCGGCCGGGACATCCGGACCCAGATAGCGCGAGCGCGGACCCATGTCCCTGTGCGTCAGCTTGAACCAGCCCCGGGCAAAGGCATCTTCGAATTCCTCGGGGTTGGCCAGGAAACGCCGCGAGATGGGTTCGTAGATCGGGTCGAAGCGCAGGGACAGATCCGCCGTGGTCATCATCGGTCGCACCTTTTTGGACGGGTCGTGGGCATCGACGATCATGTCCTCGGGTTCCACGTCCTTGGCCAGCCACTGATTGGCTCCGGCCGGGCTCTTGACCAGCTCCCACTCGTATTTGAAGAGCACCTTCAGGTAGCCCATGTCCCATTTGGTCGGGTTCGGCTTCCATGCGCCCTCGATGCCGCTGCCGATGGTGTCGCCGCCCTTGCCGCTGCCGAAACTGCTCTTCCAGCCCAGGCCCTGCTCCTCGATGGGCGCAGCCTCGGGCACGGGGCCGACATGCGTGGCCGGGCCCGCGCCGTGGCATTTGCCGAAGGTGTGCCCGCCGGCCACGAGCGCCACGGTCTCCTCGTCGTTCATGGCCATGCGCGCGAAGGTTTCCCGCACGTCACGGCCGGAGGCGATGGGGTCCGGGTTGCCGTCCGGGCCTTCAGGGTTGACGTAGATGAGGCCCATCTGCACGGCGGCCAACGGATTTTCCAGGTCCCGCTCGCCGGAGTAGCGGCTGTCGGGCTTGTCGCTCGTGGCCAGCCATTCCTGTTCCGCGCCCCAGTAGATGTCCTGCTCAGGCTCCCAGACATCCTCGCGTCCGCCGCCGAAGCCGAAGGGCTTGAGCCCCATGGACTCGATGGCGCAGGTTCCGGCGAGGATCATGAGATCCGCCCAGGAGATCTTGCGGCCGTATTTCTGCTTGATGGGCCAGAGCAGCCTGCGGGCCTTGTCGAGGTTGACGTTGTCCGGCCAGCTGTTCAGCGGTGCCAGACGCTGCGACCCGGACCCGGCCCCGCCCCGGCCGTCGCCGGTGCGGTAGGTGCCCGCGCTGTGCCAGGCCATGCGGATGAAAAGCGGGCCATAGTGGCCGTAGTCGGCGGGCCACCAGTCCTGTGAATCGGTCATCAGGGCGATGAGGTCCTTTTTGACGGCGTCGAGGTCAAGGGACTTGAACTCTTCGGCGTACTTGAACTTTTCGCCCATGGGATTGGAAAGGTTTGATTGCTGGTGCAGGATATTGAGATTCAACTGGTTCGGCCACCAGTCACGATTCGTCCTGCCGCCTCCGCCCGCTGCGGGGTTGGTTCTCCCGGTCACGGGGCACTTGCTGCCATCACTCATTGTCGCACTCCTCTAGGGGGTTCGGGTTTATACTATGATAGGCTTTATCAATACAATGATGTCCGAAGCGCTCGACACGCTTGACGGTACGTAACCATCGAGAAATCAATGATTCAAGTTCCTATTAGCAAACTCTGAAAAAAAAGTCTTCACCCGAGTCGCGGTCATGTCATAACGATACACTTTTGAGTGTTGTCTTGATGGGGTGGTTCGGAGTGGAGCCGTGACGTCGGGGAGGTGCTGAGGTGGTTTTTTGAAGGGCGCCCCTGATTCTTGCTCGATTTTTGGGGGCCTAAGTCAAATTGCGTCTCTTCGGGGGCATCAGTCTTCCACCTCGCTTTCCTGCACGTGGCAGGAATCGGTCAACGCCCCTCCCAGAAGAATCCGGGGAATTCCACCCAGTCGTCCCTGAAGGTAGCTTTTGCGGATATCCTTGTCGTACCGGACGTCCTTGTACTCGCTGAACGATGAGAGGCTCGAAGCTCCGCAGGCGTCTCGCTCTGCCACCCACATCTCGTCTCGGCGCAGGAGGTGTTGATCCATGAGCAGCACGTCATGGGTGGTAAAGAGCAACTGTGTTCTCGATTTTGTGGAGCAATTGTCCATATACGTCTCTAGTAACCTGCGCGTGAGAATCGTGTGCAGACTGCGGTCGATTTCGTCGATAACGTAGACCTTCCTGGAGACCTGAGCCGACAGTTCCAGGATTGCGGGCAAGAGATCGATCACGCGCTGCGAACCGTCCGACTCCTGACGGATCTCGAACTTGGCCTCGGTGCCGTCCGCCTTGGCATGATAGGTCACAAGTTTCTTGGCCCTCAGCTCTCCACCCTTGCGGGTCACCACGAATCGTTCATTGATCGGTTCGGTCAGAAAACGAACGGTCTTTCCTTCCTTGACGTCTTCCTGGAGCCTGATTTTCAGCGACTCCGGCAGAGGAATGTTCTCGAATGGGATATCTTCGCCGCCCAGATGCGCGATGCCTGTGTCGAGCTGTGGCAGCATTTCGTTCATGGTCGAGTAGAGCGGATGCCCTTCGTCGAGGAACTGTTCAAACGGTTCGAAGCGGGAATCAGGGGCGACCAGTTCGAGCGTATCCTTGAACCAGTCATAGATCGGCCTGAAGTTCTCGACCTTCTGTGAGACCGCGTTGGTCAGAAAGAGTTGGTTGTCCCGGGTCCCTTTGAAGGCGAATTGCAGAAATTGGTCCTTGGCCAGGGAATCGTCGAAGTTGGGCGCACCATGAAGCCGATGGTAGAGCACTTTTTCACTGGTGCTGGTAATGGCCACCAGTTTCTCTTCCAACACCGCCCTGCGGGTCACCGCGAAGCTGTAATCGTAAATAATCTCATCGATCAGCAGTTCGAAGCCGAATCGCGATGGATGCTCGGCTCCTTTGGTGCCAAGGCGGAACGGCTCGACGGGAATCAGGCTGTCGGGCTGGGTGCCCTTGACGACCAGGCCCTTTGCGAAATTCAAGGCCTTGAAGAAATTTGTCTTGCCCGACGCGTTACCGCCGTAGATTGCCGCAATCGGAAGGATCCTTGTCTGATACTTGCCGAGTTTTGGAACCCTGTCTCCATGCTGACGTTCCCTGCTGGCGACCATTGAAAAGGTAACCTGGTCGCGGAAGGACATCCAGTTTTCGAGTGAGAAACCGATTATCATCTTACCACCCTCTGGAGTGAAATATTCGTTTCGACATGGCTAAAAATAATCAGAAGTGGCAAAAAGTCAATTTTGAAGAGAAAATATCTCTTTAAGCATGTTTGTTATTGTGGGTGGCCGTTCGAAACCCCTGGTGAGGGTGTTGCGCTTGGGAGAGGGGCCTGCTCGGTTGCACCCAAGCAAAGTCGCCGCCGCAGGTTTGCATTATTTATCGATGTGGAAAATCACCCGGAAAATGGGTTGATTTAAGACTCAATATCTGCCCTCATTTTTTTTTTGCGCTCATCGTGTCCCCTATAAGATGTCACTGCAAAAAGTCGTCATCCCCTTGAAGAAGGGGATCTATGCCTTTTTAACTATCTGAAAAGAATGGGTTCCCGCCTTCGCGGGGATGACACTCGGGTTCTTTTGCGACTTTTTTGCAATGTCGTCCTATAAGATCCGACCAAACATCTTTGCTGCCTCATTGATGTAAATGGCATTTTTCAAGTGCAAAAATTATCACTAAAAAATAAATTCCATTTTAGACATACAAACAATGTCATACAAGTGTAAAGTCTATATAGTGACTGGACGAGTTTGTCATACATTTCTTATAAAATATTTGCCTTGGCAATTACAAATATGTATGAGATCGACAAAAATGGAATCATCTAGGGCGCATTAAAAAGATGAGTTTATTAAAAGAATAATGAATGCTAATAAAAGCGTGCTTTTATTTTAAATTGCATGAATAAATTTTATGAAGATTTTTTCTAATCCCTCCAAAAACTCAACAAGCGATCATGAAAATGAATATCAGAAACAAGCTCGTCATCATCGTATTCTCCATGTGGGTTTTAGGTTCTCTTTTGCTTGTTTTTCTCTCTTATCAGACGGCGAGCAATCAGCAGATGGAAAGCGTTCGCGCCAGAGTGCGCGACTATGCTGCACTTGGTGTCATGAGTATTCCTGTTGAAGATCATGTATTGTTGAAAAATCAAGAAGATGAAAGTTCGGATTCATACTCCAGAGTAGTTGATGCATTGCGCCAAGTTCGCGACAATAGTTCTGGTCTCCACTTTGTGTATACGGTACGCAAGGGGGAAAAGGGTGAAGTGATTTTTGTCGGTGATGCGGAGGAGAGCGAGGAGGATAAATCACATATCGGAGAGGTCTACGAAGACGTTTCGCCACTGATGAAAGAGGCTGTGATGGGAGGACTGTCCGGTCCAACCGTCGAGAACGAATTCTACGAGGACCAATGGGGTACGTTTCTGAGCGCATACGCTCCCATAATCACGGCTGACGGGCAAATGGACGGTGTTCTGGGCGTGGATATCTCCTTGGAGGACGTCAATGTCATGTCCCACGCCTTGCTGTGGCGCATGGGTCTGTCTTTTACGGTTATCACCGCCGTCATGATACCTGCCATCCTCCTTTTCTCACGAGGCATGGTCCGGCCGATCAAGACCTGCGTGGCCTTCACCAATCATTTGGCCGAAGGTGATTTTTCCCACGAAGTGCCTGAAGAATTGCGGCGGCGAGGCGACGAACTGGGCGATCTGGCGCGTTCGTACCAGACCATGATCGGTAACAACCGTAACCTTATCCAGAGTCTGAACGTCGGAATACAGACGGTCTCGGCCTCAGTCGAAAGTCTCACGGCCTTCAGCGAAAAATCGAGCCAAAGCGTTCATACGTTGGCGGAAAAGAGTTCCACGGCAACGACGGCGGCCGATGAATTGAGCAAGGATACCGTTGCCGTGGCGGGCAGCATGCAGCAGGCCTCCACGAACCTGGACAGCGTGGCGGCAGCCACGGAAGAGATGACCTCCACCATAGCCGAGATCGCGGAAAACACCGAGCACGCCCGCACTACCACGGATCAGTTTTCACGTCAGGTAGAAAGCTTCGCCACCCTGTTGCACGATCTGGGCGCTTCGGCCCAGGACATAGGAAAGGTCACTGAAGCCATCTCCGGCATATCTTCCCAAACCAACCTTCTGGCCCTGAACGCGACCATCGAAGCCGCCCGGGCCGGTGAAGCCGGGCGTGGATTCGCCGTGGTGGCCAACGAAATCAAGGAGTTGGCCAAGCAGACCGCCGATGCCACCGACGACATCAGGATCAAGATTGGTGGTATTCAGAATGTGGCGGGAAACGCCGTTCAGGACATGGACGAAATCGTTCAGGCCATTCGCGAACTCAGTACCTTTGTGTCCACCATTGCGGCCGCCATCGAACAGCAGTCCGCCGTGACCCGCGAACTGGCCTCCAACATCGCCGAGGCCACAGGCGGTGTGCAGGATACCAACGCCCTGGCGTCGGAAATGTCCCAGGCATCCGAAAGAATCGCGGCCGACATCGCCGGGGTGGATGCCGTGGCCGTCGTCATACGTTCCGGTTGCCTGGAGTTGCAGAACAAAGTCGGGGATCTTTCCACGCTGGCCGGACAGTTGCAGGCTTTGATGGGACGTTTCAAGGCTTGAGAACTGGGAGCGGTCTCCAGGTTCACATCACCCCCAAGATCCAAACCTGATTTCCTTGAGAAAAAAGAGCCGGGGCGGCCATCCGTCCCGGCTCTTCGATTTCGCCTTACACTTCAAGCTGCTGTATCCCTTCCAGCGTCCACTGCGCGGAGGCCGAGTTTTCGTCGCGGCGGATGTGCCACATTTCGCGGACCTGTTCCGAAGGCGCGTCCGGGCCGTCTTCGCGGAGCAGGGCGTCGAAGAGGACGCTTATCACGGTTTCGCGGCCTTCGGTGCGGGACTCCAGGATGCGCGCGTCGACCATCAGGATCTCCGTGCGGCCCGGGGTGGGGTCGTCCGTGGCCTGGCGGGCGATTTCCGCGTGCACCTCGGGGCTTGTGAACTGGCGGATGTCGTCGATGTCGCGGCGGTCCCAGGAACCCTGCAGGCGGACGTAGAGCGCCTTGGCGCCTGACAGGAATTCCTGCTCGTCAATATCCTTCGGCAGCACGGGAGCATGCTGGGCCTGGGGTTGCAGGCGCTGGCCCCAACCGCCGCCGGATGCCGCCGTGTGCTCGGTTCCGGCACCCTGGAAGGCGTACGGGGCGGAGTTTGCAGTGGCGGCGCGTCTCGATCTGATGAACTTGAAGAGCAGGAAGCCGCCCGCGGCCAGGAGCAGCATGTCGAGCATGCCCGGTCCGGCGAAGCCGCCGCCGAAGAGCATGGAACCGAGCAGTCCGCCCATCAGCAGTCCGCCGAACATGCCTCCGAGGCCGCCGAAACGCGAAGGCGAGGCGGGCGCGGCCTGCTGGGTCATGCCGGGGCTTTTATCCGCTGGTTTCGAGTAGCTCTTGCTGTACGAAGGTTTGCTGCCGAAGGAGCCGCCTCCGCCCATGCGCTTGGCGTCCGCGATGTCGGGCCAGGCAAGGCAGAAGGCCAGGGCGATGAGGGGGAAAAAGAGATAGGTCAGGGGGAAAGGCAGGGCAGCGGCGCTGCTGGAATTGCTGTTCATGGAACCTCCGGGGTTTGGCTGGAGGTTCAAAAAAAAGACCTCCAGCATGTTTGTCATGCTGAAGGTCTGGCTCATCGGTGGAAACCGACGACAGGGCCAAGCGCGTGAGCGCCAGTATTGTTGACCTTGCCTCGTGGAGCTACTCCCCTTCAAGTTTTGACGGTAGGGTTGTTACGGCTCGTATGTCAAGAATTTTCGGACATAGACAGTCCGAAAGTATCTTTCCGGAGGCAGCTGCGGTGAGGTGCGCCCATCTCTGGAAATCCGCCGAAAGAGGCTTTTTCGGCGCGGCCTTGCGTTACGGCGTACGTTCTGTGCGAGGATGATCCCCTTCGTTTGTCGTGTCTGGGCAGAGGGTGCGCGCGTTCTTGACCAGTTCGCGGAACAGGCCGCGCTGGCTGCTCATATAGAGCAGGAATTCGGGATGCCATTGCACGCCGACCAGAAAGCATCGGGATGGATCTTCCACGGCCTGCACGATTCCATCGAGGTCGCGCCCGGTCACCAGAAGGCCCTTGCCCACGCGGTCGATGCCCTGGTTGTGCAGGCTGTTGATGCGCGAGCATCCGCGTCCGAGCAGAGTGCCCACCACTCCTTGCGCGACGCTTGGGTCATGGGGGACGCACAGGGTCTTGAGCGGCAACAGGGTCCGGCGGTTGGAGGTTTTGCGGCGCAGGGAGCGCAGGTCCTGAAACAGCGAGCCGCCCCGGCAGACGTTGAGCAGTTGCGCTCCGCGACAAATGCCGAGCAGGGGGAGCCCGCGTTTTAGCGCATCACGGATCACGGCGGTTTCCAGCGCGTCACGCGCGGTGTCGTAGTTGGGCTCGACCTCCGGTTCGGCAGCGTAGAGCACCGGCTCGATGTCGTGACCGCCGGTGACCACCACGCCCTGATACTCGTGGCGGCGCTGTTCGTCCCCCGGACGCAGTTGAAGCGGGCGCCCGCCGTACAGACGAATCGCCAGCGCCGCCAGGGTTCGGGGACCAACGGCGCCGCGCCTTGGCCCCGTGATGGCGATCACCGGCCCAGCCATTCTCTTTCCACGGTCGCGGACCAGTCGCCGAAGAGGCGCTGGAGCGGGTCGTCGAGATATTCGAGATAGGCGGCGCAGCAGGCTTCAAGGCGCTGGTTATCGGCGGCCAGGCGCTCGACTTCCACCCAGTCGTTCCAGGCGACATAAAGCCCCCATTCGGGCTTGTGGATGTCGCAGTCGGGCAGGCGGTAATGGAATGTCGGGCGAGCTTTGATCAGCACGTCGTCGGCTTTGGCGCGGACGCGCTTTTCGTCGAGAAACATGAACAGCGGCAGCATGTCGAGGGCGCGGTTGCGGGTCGGGTTGTAGGCGAGATAGTCGTCGATCAGGGTCGCAAGGCCGGGCCGGTAGTCCGCCGCGATGACCTTTTCGACATATCCTGCGGGGAACGGGTTGACGTAGCTGGTCACCCGGCGCGAGAGGTCGATGTCGGCGCGTTCGAACAGCCAGTCGTAAAGGCACAGAAAGGCCTTGAGGCTTGCCGTGATCAGCTCGGGTTCAAAGCTGGGCAGTTCGGGATTGAACTGCAGGCCGAAGGCGTTGATGATGCTGTCGGATGTGCCCTTGGCGCCCGCTTCACGGAGCCGCACGATGAGCGCTTCGACCTCGCCCAGCCGGGTCAGGGGCAACGGCGGGCTGATGATTTCAAGCGGCACGAGCAATTCGGCCGCCCACGCCAGGACTTCCTCGGCGGTGCGGCCGAAATCCACAACCGGAGCGCCTGCCATGTGGGGCTCGCGGCCGAGTTTTTTGAGCAGGTCGAAATCGAGTTCGACCACCCAGTCACCGGCCGCATCTCCTGTCAGAAGGCGTTCGTAACGCCCCGTGGTTTCCATTCGCAGCCCAAGGAATTCCGCCACGCATCCGGCCAGCGCATCAAGTTCGAGCCCGCTGATCTCCAGCTCGACCCCGACCCGACGCATCTGTCCTTCGGCGTTTTTCAGCCATGGCGGCTGTTTGATTTTGTGTTTTTCGTCATGCATTCAAGCTCCTTTCAAATCGAAGTATTCTCCAACCGTAAGGCTGGAGATGGCCATTATCAAGCCCGGGTATTTCCGTCGGAGCCTTTTGACAGATTGTCCGATAAAATCGGCGGGGTGCATTGTCCATCAGCAACCGAACGGCCTCATGTCGGATTTTCTAATTTCTGAATGTATCGATTTGACCTACATCCCCGGCAGTTCCATGCCGCGACTCATGATCTCGATGTAGCCTGCGTAGCTGAACAGGCGGTTACGTTTCTGAGCGGTCAGCTCCTTGACTATGCCGAGGTGCTGCAGATGGGCGAGTGCCTTATTGACCGTGGCCGGGGTGATGCCGGTTTTCTCCACCAGCGAACCCGAGGTGGCGATGGGATGCTCCATCAGTGCCCGGTGGATTTGCAGGGCTGATGCCGCCGCTCTTCCGAGGCCGCTGATCTCGGTACTGCTTCGGCAGGCGGTGGAACAGCGGTCGCATCGCCTGACCGTGATAAGTCCGATGGACGATGTAGACATCTACGGCAAATTCTCCTTGTCTCCTTAGTTAGTTATGTTCAAAACACCCCGAGGATTTCCGGCCTTGTCGAGATTCTTCGTTTACGCGGCACCGTGTTCGAACAAGCATTCAACAATATCGACGCCCCCGGCCAGGTTCAATCTGCCATTGTCGGTGGCCAAATTCATGTTATGCAGCAACCGGGGTCTACATGGGATTGGCTACTCTTTGATGCTATGACTAAGAAGCTCAACCCCTTCACTGTATGTCATTTTGATAAGGCTGGATAACAAAGCTGAGTGTTCTTTTTGATAACCAGCTTTCATTAAAACCCTGAATCCGTGAATAAGTGTTGCCAACGTTGTTGGCTCGAAATCTCAACCATATTTTTCGAAAATCCAGGCGACTTTCGACCTGAAAATTTTC
>NZ_JADBGG010000052.1 GCF_014873765.1 Desulfomicrobium macestii
GAAAGAACACTGCGATCCAAGCGGTACTTCCATGCTTCGGTCCTTCGGCATCACGATGCGTCATCCCCGCGAAGGCGGGGATCCATCCGGCGTTGCTGTGAGAGGGCGCGGTTTTTTGTTTGTTTGGAGCGCGGTGTGGCGGGTTGGCCCTCGCAAGGCTTCCGTTGAAATTACGGGAAACGTGCCGGTAATCCAGAGATTGTGCGAAACAGCGCTTCTTTTGCGAAAAAAACGCCGGACTCCCTTGACCTTGGCTTCGCTTGGGGGAAGAAGGGCGGCAAGGTTTTTTATGTTTTTTAGCCTCGAATGAGTACAGACCGAACATGCCTGCAACAGCTTACTTGCGGAGGACTTTCATGAGCATGGAGATTCTTGAACTGGTCAAGCGGCGGGACCCGGGCGAAGTGGAATTTCATCAGGCCGTGACGGAGGTCATGGAGTCCATAGAACCGGCGCTTGAGCGCAATCCCGAGTATCGCCGGGCAGGGATTGTCGAACGCATGGTCGAGCCGGAGCGCGTCATCATCTTCCGGGTTCCATGGGTTGACGATCACGGGGATGTGCACGTCAATCGGGGGTTTCGGGTTCAGATGAACAGCGCCATCGGGCCCTACAAGGGCGGTCTGCGTTTCCACCCTTCCGTAAATCTCGGCATTCTCAAATTTCTGGCCTTCGAGCAGGTCTTCAAGAATTCTTTGACCACCCTGCCCATGGGCGGGGGCAAGGGCGGCGCGGATTTCGACCCGAAGGGCAAGTCCGACAACGAGGTGCAGCGGTTCTGCCAGAGCTTCATGCTCGAACTCTTCCGGCATATCGGGCCGAACACGGACGTGCCTGCCGGAGACATCGGCGTGGGCGCGCGCGAAGTGGGCTTCATGTTCGGCATGTACAAGAAGCTCAGAAACGAATTCACGGGCGTGCTGACGGGCAAGGGCGCTTCCTGGGGCGGCAGCCTGGTCCGGCCCGAGGCCACGGGGTACGGGGCGGTCTATTTCGCGGGCGAGATGCTCGCGGCCCAGGGTAAGACGCTGGAGGGGACGCGCAGCCTGGTCTCCGGCTCGGGCAACGTGGCCCAATACACCATGGAAAAGCTGTTGCAGCTGGGCAGTTCCCCGATCACGTTTTCGGATTCGTCGGGCTACATCTACGACGAGGCCGGAGTGACGCCCGAAAAGCTCGCCTTCATCAAGCACCTCAAGAATGTGCGCCGGGGCCGGGTGCGTGAGTACGTGGACGCATACCCCGAGGCCGTCTTCACTCCGGCGGACTATGGGCTTGGGTACAATCCGCTCTGGGCGCACAAGGCCGACTGCGCCTTCCCTTGCGCAACACAGAACGAAATAGGCAGGCTCGATGCGGAAAACATGGTGGCCGGCGGCGTGCGGGTCGTGACCGAGGGAGCGAACATGCCTACCTCGCACGAGGGCGTGCATATCTTCCTGGACAACGGCGTGCTCTTTGGCCCCGGCAAGGCCGCCAACGCGGGCGGGGTCTCGGTCTCTGGCCTGGAGATGACCCAGAACAGCATGCGCCTGAGCTGGACCCGGCAGGAAGTGGATGACAGGCTGAAGCTGATCATGAAGACCATCCACAAGGTCTGCATGGACACCGCGGCGGTCTACGGCAAACCCCTCAACTATGTCGTTGGCGCCAACATCGCCGGATTCGTGAAGGTGGCCGACGCCATGCTGGATCAGGGCGTGGTCTGATGTAGACGGAAAAATGCTTGAATTGCGCGTTGCGGCTGGTCCTCGAAACAGGGTCAGCCGTTTGTTTTTTCCGGCATGGTTTCAATGTGGATTTTGTGGAGAAGTTCGTTTGTTGCGTTGCCCCTGTACGTGCCGGTGACAGGAGCGGTCAGCTCCGGTTCGGAGGCGGCGCAAAGGGCAAGGTGGCCTCCGACGACAGTAAGTCCGAGGGTGGGATCGTAGCCGCGCCAGCCAGCTCCGGGCAGATAGATTTCCGGGTAGGCGTGCAGGTCCCGCTCGGTTTGTTCTGGGTCGCCGATCTGGTAGCCGGACACGAACCGGGCGGGGATTCCCGCCTCCCGGCAGACCTCCATGAAGACGAGGCTGACGTCGCGGCAAGCACCACGGCCAAGCAGCAGCGTGGTCTCCGTGGTAAAGATGCCCGGTTCGAGTCGTGGGATGATTGTAATGTTCTGATAGATCCAGGCATTGAGAAGGCTCAAAAATTGGATGCTGTCGCCACCTGCCTCGGCCATGAATTTTTTGGCAAGGCCGCGTGTTGAAGGGCTGCCGGACCCAAGAGACGGCAGCAGGGCTTCGCGTTCAAGAGCGGGCAGATCAAGAGGGAGCGTGAATGCGCACGGGTGCAGCAGATAGTCGAAGGGGTTATCGCGCAGGGTGCGAGCCGTGAATTCCGTGCGGATAACCAGTTCCTCCCACATACCTTCAAACCACAGCCAGTGGGCGGCGTTGCCGCATGCGTCCAGGATTTCGCACTGGCCGGCCGGTTCGGGGCTGACCTTGAGGCTGAAGTCTTCAAGCAACTGCCCGGCGTCCTGCCTGGGCTTGAGCCTGATCAGATGCGGCTCAAGAAAGACGGGCCTGCTGAAACGATAGCTGGATTCGTGCTCTACCCGGATGCGCATCGCTCAATCCTCGGTTTTGGAGTGCAGTTTGCGGCTGCTGGGGGAGAGGCTGGCCGCGATGGCGTCGATCCATTCCGAGGGCAGGGCGTGGACGCCCTCGCGCAGCCGATCCTGCCACCAGGTGGAGATGTGCGCCAGATCGTTCTGCTCGAAGCGGTGCTCGATAAGGGAAAAGGAACCCTTAGAATAGACCACCACATCAAGAGGGAAGTCCACGTCGGCGGCGCTGATTCGCGTGGAGTCGAAAGCCAGACAGCCGACCTTGAGGGCAAAATGGATGGAGTCCGCGTGCTTGAGAGTCCGGTCAAGGACCGGCTTGCCGTATCCGGTTTCGCCAATGATATGGTAGGGTGTGCCGGAAGTGATCTCCACCCAGTTGCCCTGCGGGTAGATCAGGAACAGCTTGTGCGTGGCGTCGGCCGAGAACTGTCCGCCCATGATGGTGTGGATGTTGAACTGCAGCCCCGAGGCGTCGAGATATTCCTTGTCTTCCTTGGCCACGCGCCGGACGAGGTCGGCAAAGAGGTTTACGGCCTTGTAGAGCTTGTCCGGAGGAGGCCCGGATTCCAGGGCCTCCTCGAAGTAGGTGGCGACCTTGTCACGCAGGGAGCGCAGGCCGGAGGTCATGAAGAAGACCGCCCCGCTCTGGGTTTCATAGGTGCTCAGTTTCTGCGCCGTGGTCATTTCATTGCCGGCGGTGATGCGGGTGTCCGCCAGACCGACCAAACCGTCTTCCACCGTGATGCCGAGACAAAAGGTCATTGTTCCATCCTTACTTCCGGTCCTTGCGCCGCGTAACCGAAAAATTCGATTCCCAGGCGGGCGTCGACCGCATTCATGCGGGTTTGCAAACGGTCAGTGAAACGATGCAGACCCTGCGCGAAAACGTCTTCAATGGTCAAGTAGGAAAGGTCCGCGCACAGTTGACCTAAAAGGCGTTCGCTTTCGCAGGTGAAGAAATTCAGCCTTGTTCCCGTGATGGAGTGCAGGGAGGCCTGGGCATGAGTGAGTCCGTACAATATTGATCGAGAAAAATGATGATCAAAAAGAAGAAAGTCCGCCACCTTTTCGGGCGAGATGCGTCCCCGGCAGCGACGAAATGCGTTGAAGGCGCTGGTGGCCCGGAGTAGCGCCATCCAGTGGATGGAATCCCCGGGTTGCTGCGCGCCGTTTTGGCTGTCCAGCAGATGGTGAAAACTGACATCCAGGATGCGTGACGTCTTGTCGCAGCGTTCCAGAAGGCGTCCGAGCCGTGCGAAGTGCCAGGCCTCGTCCTCGATCATGGCGTCCGCCGCGATCCCGCCGAGGATGAAGTCCCGCATCTTGATCTCCTGGCAGAACGAAAACGGGTTCTCGACCACCTGCAGGGGGCGGGTCGAGGCGTCATGGACTAAATGGTAGAATATGTTGATATAGTTCCACATTTCGTACGGGATAACCTCGCGGATGGCGCGGGCGTTCTCCCGGGCCGCCCAGAGGCAGGACGCGATGGAATTGGGGTAGTCGCGGTCGAAACTCAGGAACGTGATGACCGAGGCCGCGTCGTAATACCCATATCGTTCCTGGAAAAGGGACTGGTCCCCGCTGGCTTCGATGAGGGATTTCCATTCACCGCTCTCGGAATCCTGGAGGTCCAGGGTCAGGTGCCAGTTGACCTCCACCACGCGGGCCAGATTCCCGGCCCGCTCCAGATATCTGCTCATCCAATAGATGGCGCTTGCAACGCGTGAAAGCATGGGCGTGTCCTTGGGGTTAATGTTTGAGGACCCAGGTGTCCTTGCTGCCGCCGCCCTGGGAGGAGTTGACCACCAGCGATCCTTTTTTGAGGGCCACCCTGGTCAGGCCGCCGGGAATGACCTGCACGTCCCCGCCATGAAGGATATAGGGCCGCAGATCCACATGTCTGCCTTCGAAATGATCGCCGACGATAACCGGGGCTCGGGAAAGCATGAGTGCGGGTTGGGCGATGTAGTTGCGGGGTCTGGCCTTGATGCGTCCAGCAAAATCCTCGCGCTCGGCCTTGGTAGAGCCCGGACCGATCAGCATGCCGTAGCCGCCGGATTCGTTGGCCGCCTTGACGACCATGGTCTCAAGATTGTCCAGCACAAAGGCCCGGTCTTCCTTTCGCCAGCAAAGATAGGTGGGGACGTTGGGGATGAATGCTTCCTCTCCCAGGTAATAGCGGATGATTTCGGGGACATATGCGTAGACGACCTTGTCGTCGGCCACGCCCGTTCCCGGCGCGTTGGCAAGGCAGACATTGCCGGCCCGGTAGGCACCCATGATACCCGGCACGCCCAGGAGCGATTCAGGCCTGAAGACAAGGGGATCGAGGTAGTCGTCGTTCAGGCGGCGGTAGATGACGTCCACCTTTTTGAGGCCCTTGGTCGTGCGCATGTAGACAAAATCGTTTTCGACAACCAGGTCCTGGTTCTGGACCAGTTCGATGCCGGTCTGCAGCGCGAGGAAGGAATGCTCGAAATAGGCGGAGTTGTAGATTCCGGGGGTGAGCAGGGCCACGCAGGGCTGCGAGTCGCTCTTGGGGGCCATGCGCAGCAGGAGATTTAGGAGTTTGGCCGGATAGTCGTCCACGGGGCGTACTCGCGAGGCCGCAAAAACTTCGGGCAGGGTCCGCTTCATGAGACTTCGGTTGGCCAGCACGTAGGACACTCCGGACGGGCAGCGCAGGTTGTCCTCAAGAACGAAGAAGGTTCCGCTTTCGTCGCGCACCAGGTCCGTGCCCGTGACGTGACACCAGATTCCGTGGGGCGGGTTTATGCCCATGCAGGCCGGGAGAAAGCCCTCGGCCGTCTCGATGATTTCGCGTGGGATGACTCCATCTCTTATGATCTTCTGTTTGTGGTAGATGTCATCCAGGAAAAGGTTCAGGGCAAAAATGCGCTGCTTGAGGCCAATCTCGACATGGTCCCAGTCATTGGCCTCAATGACGCGGGGCACCACGTCGAATGGGAAGATTTTTTCCGTGCCCTGCTCGTGTCCATAGACCGTGAACGTGATGCCGAGGTCGTAGAGAGCCTGCTCGGCCTGTTGCTGCCGCCTGAACAATTCGCCTTCGGGCAGCGACTCGATTTTGTCGACCAGAAGCTTCGTGCCGTCGCGGGGAACGCCGGGGGCCGAGAACATTTCGTCATGAAAAGGCCCAAGATCATAGCCGGTGAATTTCATAAGCAGCCTCCGGTTTTGACATCATTGTAAAATTTATGTGGTCCTGTGCCAATAGTTTAAACAAATACGTGCCTGAAAACAAACATTCTCACGTGATGTTTCTCCGTATTTCAGGCCTCCGTCGCGTTGCCTAAGGGCGGGGTAATTGCATAGACTCAAAGTTCCATCGCACAGTTTTCACCGGAGACAGACATGTCCCTCACGCCGTCCTTGCAACTTGTGGCCCAGGATTCGGAATTCAGAAAATTCCATGATCTCATGGCCAGGAAAGTCCAGAATATTCTGCTTGTGTCCACAGCCTATGACGCCTGGGTCATGGAGGAGGATTGCAAGCTCTCCGAACGCATCGTGTCCGAGTATCAGGGATTGAACCTGAGTCGGCCGCCGCGCCTGACGTGGGCGTCAGGCGCCGAGGAGGCCCTGGCCTTTCTGCGGCAGCGCCCGTTCGAGCTGGTCATCCTCATGCCGCAGCTGGCCGAGCGCGAGGCCTTGATCCTGGGACAGAAGATCAAGGAATTCGGGCTTGGCATCCCGGTTTATCTCCTGACGCACCGTGAGGTCTTTCTGCCGGGAGAGAACCCGGCCGACGGCATAGACCGCCAGTTCGTGTGGACCGGCAACGCCGATCTTCTGGTCGCCCTGGTCAAGAACGCCGAGGACGCCATGAACGTGGACTTCGACACGGTCAGCGTCGGCATCCGGGTCATCATCGTGGTCGAGGATTCCCCCCGCTATCAGTCCTGCCTGCTGCCCATCCTGTACCGCGAGCTTGTCGTCCAGACCCAGGACGTCATCCGGGAAGGGCTCAATCAGGAACACCGTCTGCTGACCATGCGCTGTCGGCCCAAGATTCTATTGGCCGACAACTACGAAGACGCGCTGGCCCTGTTCCAAAAATTCGAGCCGTATGTGCTGGGCGTGCTTTCCGATGTGCGCTTTCCCCGTGGCGGCAAGCTCGACGCCTCGGCCGGTGTTGATCTGCTTGGTGCCATCAAGGCGCAGCGTTTCGACATTCCGCTGCTCCTCATGAGCAACGAACCGGACAACGCCCGCAGGGCCATGGAGATTCCGGCCAGTTTCGTGGACAAGAACTCCCCGAGCCTGCTTGCGGATGTGCGCGCTTTCGTTTTGGAACGTCTGGGGTTCGGCGATTTCATTTTTCGCGGTCCGGAGGGCGAGGAGATCTCCCGGGCCGGGAGTCTCTATGCGCTGGAGGAGCGGCTAAAAACCATTCCGGCCGAGGCTCTGGTCCATCATTCCCGTCACAATGATTTCTCGCGCTGGTTTTTTGCGCGCACCGAATTTGAGCTGGCCAACCGTCTGCGGCCCATGAGCGAGTCGGACTTCGCTTCACCGGAGCTCCTGCGCCGCGGCGTCATCGAGATGATCCGGGACAGGCGGCAGCAGCGCCAGAAAGGCATCGTGGCGAATTTCAACGCCAAGGATTTCGACCCGACCACGGATTTCTTCAAGATCGGCCAGGGCTCCATGGGTGGCAAGGCGCGCGGGCTGGCGTTTCTGTTTTCGATCCTGAACAGGATTCCGGCCCTGGCGGTAAAATATCCCGGGGTAGATTTTTTCATGCCCAAGACGCTGGGTATTTCGACTGAAGGGTTTGATTCGTTTGTAAAAATCAATGATCTTAAATATTTGTCCAGTACGGATCTTGCCGACGACGAGGTCTTGAAGATCGTCGAAAAGGCCCGTTTCCCCAAGTGGCTCAGCCATCAGCTAAGGGCCTATCTGGCGCAGGTCCACCATCCTTTGGCCGTACGCTCGTCAAGCCTCCTTGAGGACGCCCAGTATCAGGCCTATGCCGGGCTGTACTCTACGATCATGGTCCCCAACAATCATCCCGACCCGGACGTGCGCCTTCAGGAATTGATCCTGGCCATCAAGCAGGTCTACGCCTCCACGTTCTATCAGGCGCCCAAGGCCTTTTCGCGCCGGGTCAGTCAGCGCACCGACGAGGAGAAGATGGGCGTGCTGGTGCAGCAGGTCATCGGGGACAAGTACGCAGGGTATTTCTATCCGGCCATTTCCGGAGTGGCACAGTCCTACAATTACTATCCTTTCGGGCGCATGAAGCCCGAGGACGGGGTGGCCACCATCGCTTTCGGATTCGGCAAGATCGTGGTCGACGGCGGGCAGACCCTGCGTTTTTCGCCGAGATATCCGAACATCCTGCCCCAATGTCCGACCGTCGAACTGGCTTTGCGCACGGCACAGACCGAATTCTACAGCCTGTCTCTGGAGCATTGGCCTTGGGCGCGCACGGATTTTTCACTCTCCCGCCGCAACATCACCGAAGCCGAGGACGACGGGCCCCTGGCGCTGGTGGCCTCAACCTTTCTGCCGGAGGAAGGACGCATCCGCGATACCGCGTCCATCCCCGATCGGCCGCGTGTTCTGCTTTTCGCGCCGGTGCTGAAGCACAAGATTCTGCCTCTGGCGGAGATCCTGGCCGACGTCCTTGGAATCGCGGAATCGGCCATGGGCTGCCCCGTGGAGATCGAGTTCGCGTGCAGACTTCACCCGGACAAGGAGCACAGGCCCGTATTCTCCCTGCTCCAGTTGCGGCCCATGTCCGCCCGGGCGGATCTCAATCGGGTCACCATCACCGAGCATGACCGCGGGCGTGCCTTTTGCCTGTCCACCCACGCGCTTGGCAACGCCGAGAAGAGCGATGTTCAGGATGTCGTCTTTGTGCGACCCGATGCCTTCGAGGTCGAAAAAACCGTGCAGATCGCGGGGGAGATCAGCCGCATCAATGCTGCGCTCGTGGCCGAGGGGCGCAAATATCTGTTGGTGGGTCCCGGGCGATGGGGCACGGCGGATCGCTGGCTGGGCATTCCCGTGGCCTGGAACGACATCTGCGGGGTTTCGGCCATCGTCGAGACCGCTTCGGCGCAACTGCGCGTGGAACCGTCCCAGGGTTCCCACTTCTTCCACAACATCACCACTCTTGGGATCAATTACATTATGATGTCTGGCAAGGAGGGCGAGCGTTTCGACTGGGAGTGGCTTGAGGGGCACGACGTCGTGGCCAGGGAGGAGCATGTGGTTCATGTGCGCCTGTCGGCACCAATGATCATCAAGGTCGATGGCCGTAGCTCGCACTGCGCGATCACTCCCGGAAACGGGGCGGCGCAGGGGCGTGAGGTGGACCCGGAACCGCAGGGTGCTGGGTGCTGCACTCTGGGTTCCGGGGGATCAGGTTCGCCCGGGCAGTGCGCACTATGATTTCGGCGATGCGCCGGGAAAGGCTGCTCTGCAGGCTCCAGCACTGATAGAAATGGGGGACGCGCAAGGTTTCTCCCGGGGTGAGATCGACCAGTTCGCCTTTCTTCAGATACGGTTCGGCCAGGATGCTGGAGACCATGCCGTACGCTCCGCCTTGGAGGATGAGCCCCTGGAAGCTGATGTTGGACGGCATGACGTGTGCGGGCGGGGTGATTTCCTCACCGAAGTGCTGGCGCAGGAATTCGTGCTGCAGCGCGTCCTTGTGGTTGAAAATGACGATCGGCGCGGTGTCCGCGGTCTGCCGGTCGAAACCATGTGGGCAGTGGCGCGATCTGAACGCAGGTGTGGCCACGCACAGGTATTCCATGTCGCCAAGGTCGTGGGTGAGCAGGCCCTGAAAGTTCGCCGGTGTCGAGGTGATGGCGCCCTGGACTTCCCCCGATCGCAGATAGGCGTGGGTCACGGACTGGTCGTCGACCACGAGATCAAGGAGCACGTTCTCTTCCGCGAGGATGTCGGGAATGCTGCGCAGGAACCAGTTGTCCAGGCTGTCGGCGTTGACCGCCAGGGTCACGGTCGCCGTATTGCTGCTTTCGCCCGGGGCCAATTCTTCGAAGAGCGATTCCTCCAGAACGGAAAGTTGCCGGAAGTGGCGCAGCATGGCCATCCCCGCTGATGTGGGCCGGATCGGCACCGAGCGCACCACGAGCATTTGCCCCACGTGCTCCTCAAGCTGACGGATGCGTTGGGAAATCGCGGACTGGGTCAGAAAGAGAGAGCGGGCGGCCTTTTCAAAGCTTTGTTCGGTGATGACAGCGGCCAGGGCCTGAAGGTGTTTGGTATCGATCATTAGTTTTTCTTATGGCTCAATAAAATTATTCGTTTTCCTTATGACCCATCCTCAATTATTCCCCGGTTCAACGTAACACAAGGGGAACCTGATGATTTTCACGCCATTTTTACAGGGTCTGGGAACAGGCGCCGGTCTCATTATCGCCATCGGTGCGCAAAATGCCTTCGTGCTCAATCGGGGTCTGACCCGCAACCATCATCTCACCGTGGCGCTGATCTGCGCCTTGAGCGACGCCCTGCTCATAACCCTTGGACTGTCGGGGATGGGAATTGTCCTGGCGCACAGCGAGGCGCTGGCGGTATGGGCCACCTGGCTCGGAGTGGCATTTCTTTTCTGGTACGGGCTGCGCTCTTTTCGTTCGGCCATGCGCTCGGGAAGTCTCGAAGCCCAGGAACGGGCGCGGATGGGGCTTGGGGCCACGGTGGTCGCGACCCTGGCAGTGACGTTCCTCAATCCGCACGTCTATCTCGATACCGTGCTCCTGCTTGGCTCCATCGGTGGGCGTTATCCCGAGGCGCAGCGCTTTTTCTTCGGCGCGGGCGCGGTTACGGCTTCCCTGCTCTGGTTTCTCGCCCTGGGCCTTGGCGCGCGTCTGTTGCTGCCTTTTTTTCGTCATCCCAGATCATGGGCCGTGCTCGATGTTCTGGTGGGCCTGACCATGTGGGGTGTGGCCGCATCGCTGATGGCGTCCGTTTTTGCGGCCTGATTTGGGGTGTCTGAACCCTTTACCCCGCCCCCTCCCCCGGCTATCAACCTCCCATCGGAGGAACGATGGCCAAAAATTACGATCCGCGCATGCACACGGCGGAGCACATTCTCAATCAGACCATGGACCGGCTTTTTGTCTGCGGGCGGTGCTTTTCCGCGCATGTGAACCCGGACAAGGCCAAGTGCGACTATCATTACGATCGCGATCTGACCGAGGCCGAGGCCCGGGACGTGGAGGCGAGGGTGAACGCCGTCATCGCCGCCGATCTGCCGGTCTTCGCCCAGGCCATGTCCCGCAATGAGGCCGAGGCACGCTTCAATCTGGAACGCCTGCCGGAAGACGCGTCCGGGGAATTGCGCATCATCCACGTCGGGGATTACGACGCATGCCCATGCATCGGCGAGCATGTGGACCGCACCGGCGCGCTGGGCACGTTCCGGCTGACCACGCATTCATTCGAGAACGGGGTGCTCAGGCTGCGCTTCAAGCTCGGAAAAAACGCCTGATCATGGCGAATCTCCCCTCACACGGCGGCAATATTCGTTTCATGGCCGCGTCGCTTGCCTGTGCGCCCGAAGAAATTCTGGACTTTTCGGCCAACATCAACCCCCTGGGGCCGCCCGCATGGCTGCGCCCCGTGGTGGCTCGCGCGCTGGCCGGGACAGCGCATTATCCCGAGCCCCGGGCCGAAGAACTGCGCCGGATCGCCGCCTCGCGCATGGGGGTGCAGCCAATGAACGTAGTCGCGGGCAACGGTTCGTCGGAACTGCTTTACGCCTTGCCCAGAGTCTGTGCCTCTCTTGGAATTGAGCGCGCCGTTTTGCCCGTGCCCTGCTACGGAGATTACGGGAGGGCTTGCGCGGCCGCCGGAATTACCTGTCAGACATTGACGCTGCGTCCCGACAACGGCTTCGTCCTGGATTGGGCAGGACTGGAAGATTTGCTTCAGGAACGGGCCCTGGTCATTCTCGGGCAGCCCGGAAACCCGGCCGGGACCCTGCTCGAACCCGAGCGCATCCTGGATTTGGCCGATCGGCATCCGAAGAGTTTCTTTCTTGTGGACGAGGCTTTCGCCGATTTCGTCCCGCGACTTTCCCGGCTGGGCGCTACGATTCGACCCAATCTGTTTGTCCTGCATTCCCTGACCAAATTCTATGCCGTGCCCGGACTGCGTCTGGGCCTTGGGTATGGCGGCGCGGATGTGTGCGCGGCGATTTCGGCTTTGCTACCGGACTGGAGCGTCAACGCGCTGGCGCAGGCCGTGGGCGAGGAGGCCCTGCGTGACGACGCCTACGCCGAGCGCTCCATGGATGCGGTGCAGACTCTGCGCACTCGGCTGGAAGCTGATCTTGTGGGCCTTGGGCTCACGGTTTTTCCGGGCAGCGCCAACTATCTGCTCTGCCGCAGTGTGCACCCGGACGCGTTTGCCTTGCAGGAAGTGCTTGCCAAAAGCCGTATTCTGATCCGCAACTGCGCCAATTATGAAGGACTCGACGCCCATTATTTTCGGGTGGCCGTGCGCGGCACCGAGGAAAACAAGCGCCTGGTCGAGGCTTTTTCAAAGATTTTCGAACCGACCAGGCCCCGCGGCCGGGCCGTGCGCAAAACCCCGGCCATTATGCTTCAGGGGCTTTCGTCCAACGCGGGAAAGTCGGTCCTCACGGCGGCCCTGTGCCGGATTTTCCTGCAGGACGGACTTGGAGTGGCTCCGTTCAAGGCCCAGAACATGTCGCTCAATTCTTTCGTTACCCGCAGCGGCGGGGAAATGGGCCGGGCTCAGGTCCTGCAGGCCCAGGCCTGCAGGCTGGAGCCGGACGTGCGCATGAATCCGGTCCTCCTGAAGCCCAACTCGGAGACGGGTTCGCAGGTCATCGTGCTCGGCAAGCCCGTGGGCAACATGAGCGTGGGCCAGTACATCCGCTTCAAGCCGCAAATTTTCGAGACCATCACCACGGCTTACGACGAGCTTGCCGCACGGTCCCGGGTCATGGTGCTGGAAGGGGCGGGCAGTCCGGCCGAGGTCAACCTGAAATCCCATGACGTGGTCAACATGCGCATGGCTCGCCATGCCGGGGCCAAGGTGCTGCTGGCCGGAGACATCGATCGGGGTGGCGTATTCGCCTCATTTGTAGGCACCATGGAGGTCATGGAGGAATGGGAGCGCGCGCTGGTGGTGGGTTTTGTCGTCAACCGTTTCCGGGGCAGACAGGATCTGCTCGGGGACGCCATCGACTATGTGCGCCGCTTTACCGGAGTTCCGACGCTGGGTGTGGTGCCGTTTCTGCGGAATCTGGGATTGCCCGAGGAGGATTCGGTCAGCTTCAAGGATGCCCGGCCGCTTGGCAGGCAAGCCGAGTTGTGCGTCGTGGCCGTGGACCTGCCGCATATTTCCAATTTCACGGACCTTGATGCGCTGGGCCTTGAACCGGATGTGGATCTGCGCATTGCCCGCGCACCCCGGGATCTGGCCGGAGCCGACGTGATCATTCTTCCGGGTTCGCGCAATGTGTTCGCGGATCTGGACTATCTGTGGAGTTCGGGCATGGCTCAGGCGATTCTGGCCAGCCAGGCCGAAATCGTCGGGGTCTGCGGTGGCTTGCAGATGCTCGGAACCGACGTCACGGACCCGGCCCTTGTCGAAAGCGCGGGAGCGTCCGCCCGTCCCTTGAGCTTTCTGCCTTTGGCAACGCAGATGGCGGTGGACAAGGTCTTGTGTCAGGCGTGCTGCGTGCATCTGCCTTCGGGGGAAACGATTCGCGGGTATGAGATTCATCATGGACGGACGCGCGTGCTGGATGGACAGGTCGAGCCGCTCATGACCCGCACGGACGGAACCGTGATCGGATGGGCCCGGGCCGACGGCATGGTCTGGGGCACCTATCTGCACGGAGTCTTTGATGCCGACGGGTTTCGGCGTTACTTCCTGGATCGTTTGCGGATGCGCAAGGGGCTCGATCCTCTGAAGTCGGTGCAGGTGGCCTATGACCTTGAAGCCGCGCTGGATCGCCTGGCCTCGGTGGTGCGGGAGAGTCTCGACATGGAGCGAATCTACCGCCTTCTGGATTGAGGGCGTCGGTCAGGTGCCTTTGATGACGCGCACGCTTGTCTCGTAGTAGGGCGTGCCGCGTCCCACTGTGCTTGAAATGTCCTGGGTCAGCCGGTTCAGTCCGTGCCCGGCTTTGAGCCAGCCCCCGCGTTCAGACACCAGGATGTCTCGCCGCTGTCCGGCCTTCACTTCAAGTTTTGCCCGGACAGCTCCAGTCCGGCTTTCCACCACCACTTCTTCTCCATTTTCAAGACACAGGCGGCGCGCTTCCTCCTCGGCCAGGATGACCACGGGCAACGGATCGTGTCCGGCCATGGTTCGCTCGGAGCAGATGAATCCGTGAGGGGCGATGGTCAGCAGCCTGTAGGGGTATGCGGGGTCGCGGCGGTCGAGATCCTCGGGCCTGAACTCGGTCATGAATTGAAACCTGCCCGAGGGCGTGGGGAAGCTTTTGTTCGCAAAGGGGACCATGGGAGCGTTCAGGCGGAAGGCCTTTTTTCGCAGGTCCGCCATGGAGCATCCCTGTTCCCGGATGGGCGCGCAGAGGTCGTGCAGCCAGTCCGTGACGCTGCGCTGGAAACGATCGGCAAAATCAAAGCGTCCGGCCAGGTCGTGAAACATCTGGAACTCGCTTTTGCACTCGCCCATGGGCGCGATGACCCGGTTGACGGGGCCGACATGGTTGTGGCCGTAGCTGGCCATGACGTCCTCTTCTTCCAGAAACGTCGTGGCCGGCAGAAAGACATGGGCCTGGTCGGCGGTGTCGTCCAGAAAGTGCCCGGAATAGACCACGAATTTGGCGTGCCGGAACGCGGCGATCGTCTTGGCCGTGTTCGGGGCCATACACACGGGGTTGGCGGCCGTGACATATATCATGCGGATTTCAGGATCGCGGGCGTTCATGATCTCTTCTGCGATGCGCGGTAGGAGCAGGGTGCGTCGGCGCGGGTTCAGATCGTCGCCCCAGAATTTCTGGTCGAAGGGGCCATATTCCTCGAAGCCCTGGCTGACTCCGCCGCCGGAGACGCCGATGTTGCCGCTGATGGCTGCGAGGGCGTCAATGGCCCGGATGGACAGGTGGGCCTCCCTGTGACGGTGGATGCCCCAGCCAAGCAAAGTGGCCGTGGGTTTTTGGAGCATGAGGGTTTCGGCCAGGAAGTGCGCATCTTCCACGGCTGTGTCGCAGCGCACGCACAATTCTTCCACGCTGTGCCGGGCCAGAATGCGCAGGTAGTCGTTTGCGCCCAGCGCATGGTTTTCCAGGAAGTCGCGGTCTTCGGCCTCCCGGGCCAGGATGAGCTTGGCCACGGCCATGGCCAGAAAGGCGTCGGAGCCGGGCTTGGGCGCGATGTGCCTGTCGGCGAGGGCCGCCGATCTGCTGGGCACCGGATCGATGAGTACAACCCTGCCGCCGCGCCGGCGGATTTTGCGGATGACGGGGACAAGGCTGATGTTGGTGGAAACGGGGTTGCGGCCCCACAGGATCATGGATCTGCTGTTGGCGTGGTCCAGGGGATCGTGGGACACGCGCCTGCCGAAATCGAGGTCCTGGGCGCGCTGCCCCGTTCCGCCGCACAGCGATCCCGCCGGCGTGGTCACCCCTCCCAGAAGATTGAAGAAGTAGCGGTTCAGGAGTTTCAGGGCCGTGCGCTCCCCGTATCCCTGATAGTAGAGAATGGCCTCGGGCCCGGACTCCGCTGCGATGGACTTCAAACGGCTGGCGACAGTGTCCAGCACTTCGTCCCATCCGGCCTTTCTCCACGGAAGCGAGCGCCGGTCGCGGATCAGCGGGTGAGTGATGCGCTCCGGACTGTAGACCCGCTTGATGTACCGCGCCGCCTTCACGCAAGTCAGCCCCCTGGTAATGGGGTGTCCGGGATCTCCTTTCAGGGTGACCAGACGGCTGTCGCGAATTTCGGCCAGAAGGCCGCAGGTATTGGGACAGTCTCGGGTGCAGGTGGTCACGATTGTTTCATTCATTATGTAAAGGGGGGGTGAAGATTTTGAAGGATGGCGCCCAGTTTTTCAGGACGTGCGGCATATTCCGCCACATGCCCGTCGTCGTCAACCTGGGTCCGGTCCGCTTGACAATTCTCATCCCCCGTGCTCCCGAAGACAGCCATGAAGTCCTTCGCTCCCAACCCCGAAACACCTGTGCGTGGGCGGCTTGCCCCCAGTCCGACCGGACATCTTCATCTCGGCAACGCCTGGTCCTTCCTGCTGTGCTGGCTGGCTGTGCGGTCTGCCGGAGGGCGACTTGTGCTGCGAATGGAGGATATCGACCCGGAGCGTTCGCGCCCGTACTTTGCCGAGGAGATCATGCGCGATCTGGCATGGCTCGGCCTGGACTGGGACGAGGGGCCGGATCTCGGCGGCCCGTATGCCCCGTACACTCAGCAGGAGCGACTGGAGCGCTATGCGGAGGTCATTGAGGCCTTGACCCGTCTTGGGCGCACCTATCCGTGCTACTGCACGCGCAAGGAGCTCAGGACCATGGCCTCCGCGCCCCATCTTGAGGACGCCGGCCCCGTCTATCCGGGCACCTGCCTGGGGCTTGACGTTGCGGCATGCAGGGAACGGGAGGCGGAGGGCAGGCGCCCGGCTCTGCGCTTGCATGGCGCGGGGGAGACTCGCTTCGATGATCTGCTGCATGGCGAGGTCCGTCTGGATTGGGCGCAGTGCGGCGGAGATTTCCCGCTGCGCCGTTCGGACGGGGTCATATCCTATCAACTGGCCGTGGCCCTGGATGACATGGACCAGGCCATCAATCTGGTGGTCCGGGGCGCGGACATCCTGCCGTGCACGCCGCGTCAGATCTTCATCTTTGATCTTCTGCAGGCGCCGGTTCCACGCTATGCCCATGTGCCCTTGCTGTTTGATCATGAGGGGGTGCGTCTGGCCAAGCGTCATCAGTCGCTTGAGTTGCGCGCGCTGCGTGAGACGGGGATATCGCCGAGGGCTGTCGCGGGGTATCTGGGACATCTGGCAGGCTTGCTGCCCGAGGGCGTCGCGGTGGCACCAGCGGAGATCATATCTGAATTTGAATGGGAGAAGATCCCCCAGGGACCCGTGGTCTTGCAGGATCAGGTCGAAATCGTATTGAAGGGTATTTTGTGAAAAATCTTTAATTTCAAGCGTTAAGAATGAAGTCCGCGGATTGGTTTCAATAAATTTTATAAAACTGTGAATTTTTAGTTGACGGGCGTCGATGAGTTCACATAGAGGCTTCTTCCGCGATGAGGAACGCCTCTTCCGGACAAAGCAAAGTTCATTGATATTTTCATATATTTCGTCCTGGTGACCACGGCGGAGGGGAACCACCCGATTCCATTCCGAACTCGGAAGTTAAGACCTCCAGCGCCGATGATACTGCAAGTTCACTTGTGGGAAAGTAGGTCGTCGCCAGGACTTTTTTATTCTCTTCTCTAGGTTGGAAAGTCATTAAAAAAATGATTGACCTTTTGAAGACAGCGGGGTTAGAAGATTAACCCTGCCTTTGCGAAGAACGCTTCGCGAAGGAAATTTGAAAAAGCTTGAAAAAAGCGCTTGACGGTGGTTGAGGGAGTCGATAGAGACGTTTCCTCTTGCCGGAAGGCTAAAGGATCTTTGACAAATAAATAGCGAGTTGGAGCAAATAGA
>NZ_JADBGG010000053.1 GCF_014873765.1 Desulfomicrobium macestii
CGAAAATCGAGACTTCTTCATCTTGCCCTCCGTGAGGCAATCTTTACCAGAAATCTCTATTTATCAATGGCTCGGTTTTAGGGGAAGGCTACAATCTCGCTCATGGCCTCCGGAGTCTTGTCCGCGAGGTAGTCCCTGAATTTGTCGAAGTCGCCTTCGCGAATCCAGTTTTCCACGAACGGTTTGTCGTAGAGTCCGTTCATGACGATGTGATGGGTCATGCCGGTGAACAGGGCCGTGTCTCCGGAAGGTTTGATGGGAATCCACCAGTCGGCTTTGGCCGCATCGGCCGTGAAGATGGGGTCTATGACCACGAGGACGGCCCCGCGATTTTTGGCGTTCAGTATGTCGCGGGGGATGGCTGCGTCATCGAGGCAGCCCATGGCGTGGCGGCCGGCGAGAATGATGACCCCGCCCTTGGGCACGGAGGCGAAGTTCGGGGGAATGTGATGATTGGGCACGCCGCCCATGGTCTTGATGCAGGCCACGATCTTGGCCGAGTCGCAGTGGGGCAGGGCGGTGTTGATGAAGCCGCCGTAGGCGTTCAGGAAGCGCCACTTCGGGTCGGTGATGGAGTGGGGAAAGAAGCTGGCCGTGAGCTTGTGCGCTTCGCCCCGGTCGCGCAGATCCATGAGTTTTCTGGTGATGGCGTGCAGCGCCTCTTCCCATGAGCAGGGTTCGAATTTGCCCTCGCCGCGCTTGCCGACCCGCTTCAAAGGGCGGGTCAGGCGGTCGGGGCTGTACTCCAGCGAGACTCCGGCCATGCCCTTGACGCAGGCCTTGCCCCTGGCCCTGGGGTTGCCCCGAATTTCCTTGAGCACGCCGTCCTCCACCCTGGCCAGGATGGCGCACTCGGCCTTGCACTGATAACACACGGTGGGAATCCATTTACTGTTCATGTTTTTCCTCCTTCGTGTTCGGCCCGGTAATCGGATCGGGCCCGTCCGTTGTCGGCGTCGTGGTGAGCGTGCACGTGTCTTTCACCTCCGTGACCAGCACCCGCGCGCCAAAGAAATGGTGCAGGGAAAGAATGGCAAGTCCTGCCGTCATGATCCAGAGTCCGGCAAGATACGTGGTCACGCTCCAAGGCTTGACGCACATGCAGAGCGTGGCCAGGAGGCAGATCCCGCCCCCTGCGATGTCGGGTTTGTCCATGCGCAGGTTGAACCAGGAACGCTCGCAGCCTTCGTCCGGGGCCGGGCACTCGAACCAGACGCGGTTCCAGATCACGGTGAAAAGTACGGCCAGGACCGCACCCCAGGCCATGTGCAGGGGCAGGAGCAGGGTGGAGGCAGGCAGGGGCAGGATGGCCGGAATGGCTGCGGTCGCGGCGGCCGGCGGATGGTCGGCGTCCAGGACCTGCATGAGCACGGCCGCGAGGGATACGGCCAGACCGAGCTTGACGGGGATGGCAAGGCTCGTGCCGCCAAACATCGCCTCCCCCGCCGCGACGCCCAGCAATCCGCCCACGGTGGAGATGAAATGGCCCACGATGACCGATTTGGGCCGGGCTACCCGCAGATAGGTGCAGGTTGCGCCGATGAAGCAGGTCGCGGCCAGCGGCGGGTAGAGCACTCCGATGCCCGTGGCGTCGCGGACCAGGGCGATGAGCGCCATGAAAAGGCCTGCCCCCGTCGATCCCCACAGAATTCTCGATAGGGAGATGACGCCGGGGCGATACAGATCCCGCCGGAACTCCCGCCTGTTTGGCAACACCAGCCGGATTTCGATCATGGCTGTCTCCGTCGATTTGTCGAGGACGTATATCCATGGCCATACGATGATTATTCGCCGGACGTAAAGGAGGTGCGGAAAATTTCGAAAAACTGGAGTTCAGGCGCGATTTCAGCAGGTTCGAGGTCTTTTTTGGAAGCAGTGACGGCCGGCGGATCAAAAAAGCCGCCCCGTGTGGTCATGGGCGGCTTTGATGCTTGTGTGCTGTAGGGGAAAGGTTCCGAATCGGATTGGTGCGGGCTAAAAAAGAATTACAGGCCGAAATTCGGTCTTTTTAAATTTCGTCTTTCACGATCAGGAACAGGGACGGTTCAGGCCGCCCTGGAGGCCTTTCCGCAGGCCGAGGCTTGCGCCATTTCAAGACCCACCCCGTACCTGCTCGAATACAGGCCGTCCTGGGGCGCGCACCAGCGGACCATGCCTACGCAGTAGTTTTCGCCGATTCTCCGTGCGGTTTCGTCCCCGGGGCGGAAGAGGATTTTCACAGGCTCTCCCTTGGTCAGAGGATGATCCATCTCGATCATGAGGCCGGTGTCGCTGTAGTTGACGACGCGGGACTCGAACGGGCCTTTGGCCGACGAGTACAGTTCGACACGGCAACGCTCCAGGCTGGCCTTGCGCGGTGATTTTCTTTTGTTGATCATGACAATTCCTCCCAAAAAGATCTGGAAAGCATCAGGCAGATAAGACAGGTTCCGGGCCTTGTCCATATATCCATGACAAAAGAATCATTGCCGTCCGTTCATGGCATGCATGATTCTGACCACGGCCAGTTCCTTGGCCTTGGCCTCGACGTCCACGGTCATGGACCGGCCCAGCCAGCACCGGGGAAAGTCGTTCTCGTCGATATAGTCCGCGTGGGGTTTGGGATTGCCCTGCCAGCCTTCGCGCGGGGAGGATATATGGACGTAGGGTTCCCGGCCGCGCCAGGTCGCCGCCGCGAGATCGGTGGCTTCGCATTCGTCCAGGCCGTCGGGGTTGCAGCGGTGGTGATGCACGTCATGGATCAGCGGCAGCCCCAGTTCCATGCACATGGGCAAAAGGTCGGTCACGGTGTAGCTCGCGTCGTCGTTTTCCACGGAGAGTCGCGTGGCCACGTTTTCGGGCAGGCGCCTGAACACTTCGGCGAAGCGGGCCAGGGCGGCGGGCTTGTCGCCGTAGGTGCCGCCGCCGTGAATGTTGATGACGTCCGCTCCGACCAGTTCGGCCAGAAAGGCGTGATATTCCAGCTCGCGTACCGAGTTCTCGACCACGTGGGCATGGGGGGAGGACAGGACCACGAACTGGTCCGGGTGAAAGCTCAGGCGGATGTCGTGCTCCACCGCGAACTTCCTGGTGGCGGACAGGCGCGTGGAGATTGTTTCGGCCCGGGGCAGATCCTCAAGTGCGTAGCCCACCTCGGGGTGGGTCATGCGCGGGAACAGGGGCGACATGATGCGGAATGCGCCGATGCCAAGCCGCTGCGCCGCCTGCACGGCCAGGAGCAGGTTGTCCGCGTTGTGCAGGCAGATGTCCGAGACCTTTTCCAGGGCCTTCTTGCGCTCCATGGCGGACAGAACCTTGGCTGTGGTGGTGCGGAAGGAAATTTCTTGGGCCAGGAAAAGACAACAGAGTCCAAAACGCATGGCGGTCCTTGCGGGGAAAAAGGGTTATCTGACCAGCGGCAGCTCGGCCCAGGACGTGGTGTAACAGGGGGAACGCCGCTCCTGGCGCATGTGCCAGCTCTTTTTGCCCAGACCCGAGGCGGCCAGGGTCAGGGAGCCCCGGCCGTGGACGGTGTTGATCCGGTCCATGACCCGCATGAGGGCGTCGCGGCGGGTTTTTTCCTCGCCGTGGGGCTCCAGGAAGGAGAGCTGGCGATTGCCCGCCGGGGAAAGATCAAGGAGGATCACCCCCGCCTTCTGGTATTTGTAGCCCGGCTTGTGGATGTCGCGCAGAATTTCCAGCGCCGGGCCATGCAGATCGAGGGTGTCGGCCGTGGGCGCGGCCAGGGCGCGGCATCGGCTCCCCGCGTACCGGGGACCGGGCTGAAAGCGGTTGGTTTCGAGAAAGACCTGCACGGCCGCGGCCACAAGCCCCTTGCGGCGCAGTTTCTCGGCGGCCCGCTGCACGTAGGCCGAGACCGCCTCTTCCAGACTCTCCAGGCTTTCTATGCGCGTGCCGAAAGAGCGTGAGCAGACCAGCGACCGGGCCGGGGGCGGGGTGTCCTCCAGGGCGATGCACGGGATCTGGCGCAGTTCCAGCGCCGTGCGCAGGCCGGTCACGGTCAGTTGACGGCGAATCCAGTCATCGGCCTGGTTTTTCAGGTCTAGGGCTGTATGCACCCCGCAGGAGCTGAGACGGAGCGCGCTTTTGCGGCCGATGCCCCAGATGTCGCCCGTGTCCATGTCGCCAAGAATCCTGTCGATATCCGCCTCGTCCTCCAGCAGACGCACGCCGTCGCCATCTGCCTTTTTGGCCAGCCGGTTGGCGATCTTGGCCAGGGTCTTGGTACGGGCCAGACCGACGCAGACCGGAATGCCGGTCCATTTCCGCACCGTGCGCCGGATCTCGCGGGCCGTTTCCAGCAGGGACGAGGTGCCAAGGCCCCGCAGCAGCAGAAAGCATTCGTCGATGGAATAGACTTCCGTTTCCTCCGCAAAGCCGGCCAGAGTCTGCATGACCCGCGCGGACATGTCTCCGTAGAGGGCGTAGTTGGAAGAGAAGACGTGCACGCCGTTGCGGGCGAAAAACGTCTCCCGCTTGTAGGCCGGTTCGCCCATGACGATGCCCAGGGCCTTGGCTTCCTGGGAGCGGGCAATGACGCACCCGTCGTTGTTGGAGAGCACGACCACGGGCTTTCCTTCCAGCCGGGGGGCGAAGACCCGTTCGCAGGACGCGTAGAAGTTGTTGCAGTCGACCATGAGGTAGAAGTCGCGCATCTAGAGCTTCCGGACCACGCCCGAGACCACGCCCCAAACGTGCAATTCCTGCTCCTCGGTCACGGCGATGGGCTTGTAGCAGGGGTTTTCCGGGGCGAGCATGGTCCGCCCGTCCTTCATGACCAGACGCTTGACCGTGAGTTCGCCATCCAGCACCGCGACCACGATTTTGCCGTGGGCGGGCTGTTCGGAGCGGTCCACGACCAGGACATCTCCATCGTTTATGCTCGCGCCGGTCATGGAATCTCCGCTGACCTTGACCATGAATGTGGCGGCGGGGTTGCGGATCAGATATGTGTTCAGGTCGAGGGCTGTCTCAATATAGTCATCGGCCGGGGATGGAAATCCGGCCGAAATGCGATCCAGGTAGAGGGGCGTGCCGTGGCTTGGCTCGGAGACTGCGCGGCCCAGGACTTCGAGGCGGCCCTGGCCCAGGGGGCGGGGATTGGGAAGGTTTGACATGCATGAACCATTGCCTCCCGTATTGGCTTCCGTCAACGTCGGCGTTAGTACTGTCACCGATAAATGAAAACACAGACGGGGAGTCCATGCTTAGCTTGTTCCCTGGGAGAATACATGATTATCACCGCATGCACCCTTGATTGTCCTGATGCCTGTTCCCTGCTGGCCGAAAACGGGGAAGATGGCCCACGCCTGCGCGGCAACCCGGATCACCCCTTCACGCGGGGCTTTGCCTGTTCCAAGCTCGACGTGCATCGCAGGCGCCTGACCAGCCCGCATCGCCTGCGTTCTCCCCGGCTCAAGGTCGGAGGGCGTTGGCAGGACATAGGCTGGGATGAGGCGCTTGGACTGTGCGCCGAGAAGATCGCCCTGTACCGGGATGAGCCCCGCTCCATCCTGCATGTGCGCGGGTCGGGCAACCGGGGCGTGGTCAAGGCGCTTTCGAACCTCTTCTTTCGCACTCTCGGCGCCACTGGCCTGCATGGGTCGTTGTGCGACGAGGCCGGGATAGAGGCCTGCATGAAGGATTTCGGCTGCCTGCGCACCAACGATGTTTCCGACATCCTGAACACTTCGGCGCTCATCAACTGGGGCCGCGATCTGGCCCGGGGTTCCGTGCACATGGCGGCCATGGTCCGGGCCCTGCGCAAGAAGGGCGTGCCCGTGGTGACCATCGCTCCGGGAGCGGACACGGCGCAGGGCTTCACGGATCATTTCGTGCGCGTAAAACCCGGAACGGACCGCTTCCTGGCCGCGGCCGTGCTGCGCGAGGTGCTGCGCCGCAAGGGCATCGCGCCGGAGGTGGCGGCCGGCTGCCATGATCCGGCGAGCTTTGAGGGTCTGCTGGCCGAAGCCGGACCAGGACTTTTGGAGTGGTGCGGGGCGCGGCCCGAGGACGTGGCGCTGCTGGCGGACCATTACGCCGGGCCTGCGCCCGTGGCGACACTTCTGGGCTGGGGGCTGCAACGCTATCGTTTCGGGGGCCAGAACGTGCGCTTCATCAACGCCCTGGCCATGCTCTCGGGCCAAGTGGGCAAAAGCGGCGGCGGGGCCTATTTCGGCCTGAGCTCCATGGCCAATCTCACTCTGCCCTGGAAGGCGAAGACGGCCTATGGCCGGACCCTGCTCATGCCCGATCTGGCCCGGGAGCTTCGCCGTGCCGATCCGCCCGTGCGCATGGCCTGGGTGGAGTGCATCAACCCGGCCAACCAGTTCCCGGAAGCGGGCGAGGTGGCCCGGGCCCTCGATGGGCTCGATTTCGTCGTGGTGGCCGACGCTTTCATGACCGACACGGCCGAGGTCGCGGACCTGGTCCTGCCTGTTGCGCTCATGCTCGAACAGGAGGATGTAGTTGGCTCATTTTTGCATGAATATGTTCAGTGGAGCGCCAAGGCCGTGGAGCCGCCCCAGGGTGTGCGTACGGATTACCGGATCCTGTCCGAGCTGGGCGCAAGGCTATCCCCTCCCGTGATTCTGCCCGAGCCCGAGGAAGCCTTGCGCCGGGCGCTCGATTCTGCGGCCCTTGAGACCAGCCTGGAAGAACTGCGCCGCACGGGATACGTCCGCTCGACCCATCCGGCCGTGGCCTTTGAGGACCTGCGTTTCGGGCACGAGGACCGCCTCTACCACCTGCCTCCCCGTCTGGACCCGCCGGTGGCGGCGACGCAAGCCTATCCGCTGCAGCTTCTGACGCTGATCAACCGCCGTTTTGTCCATTCCCAGATTCCGCCCGAAGAGCAGGGCGAAAGCCCGGTGGTGACGGTGCATCCGCGCACCCTGGAGCGCCTTGGCGTCACGCCCGGGGCGGGGTGGCTGGTTACGGAACTGGGGCGGCTTGAGGTGCTGCTCGCGGCGGACGAGTCCATGCACCCGGACTGCGTGGTCTACCGGCGTGGGCCGTGGGGCAAACTGGGCGGAGGGGTGAACCGTATCATCGGGTTCGTGGAGACGGACATGGGCGGGGTGGGCGCGTACTATGAACAGCGTTGCCGCCTGGAGCAGAGGGATCAGTAGCGGCCGTTCTTGACCGTGGTCACGTAGAGATCGTAATCGGGATCGTTTTCGACGTTGACGCCCGGGTAGGACGGCTCGCTCCACTCGAAGCGGTCATTCCGCCAGACGACCAGGGTGCGCCGCGCCTTGAAGGCCGCGTCCACATAGACCACTTCCAGGGTGTCTCGCGTGTCGTAGGCTGAAGCGTCGCAGACGATGCCGACCTTGGTGAAGGCCTGGCCATGGATGGTGACGGGATAGCCGGTTCTGATCTTGGGCCGCATGAACTGCTTTACCTGGCTGAAGTTTTGTCGGGAAGCCTTTGTGGCAGGAACTTTTTGCGAAATATCGCGCTTTTTTTGTTCTGCAAAGAGAAAATATCCGCCACGGTTCGTGGCGTGCAGTCGATGACCGGTATTATGATGCCGGTGCATGAAACATCGGCATGGGTCGGCTCTCAGGCGTGCGAGGCCGGTCGCTTAAAGTGATTTCTTGCCACATGCGTGCGCGATGACCCTGTTGAGATCCTCGATGGAGATGGGTTTGGCCAGGTATTCGTCAAACCCGTCCTCCAGGTATTTTTCCCTGTCCCCCTGAAGGGCATGGGCCGTGAGCGCGATGACGGGCAGGTCGCGTCCGAATCTGTCCCGGATATGGCGCGTGGCCAGGCTCCCGTCCATGACCGGCATCTGGATGTCCATGAGCACGCAATCCACGGTGGCCGTTTCAAGATGATCAAGGGCTTCCTGGCCGTTGGTGGCGCAGATGACCCGGTGTCCGAGTTTTTCCAGGGATTTTTGCAGGAAAAGCCGGTTGATGGGGTTGTCCTCGACGACCAGCACGGAGAGCCCGTGTACGGAGGGGCCGTCATCCTGCGCCGTGCCCTGCTTCGGTTCTTCCGGCAGCGCCCTTTCGACCGGGATGCTGAAGAAGAAGGTGGTTCCGGTCCCTTCCGTGCTCTGTACCGCGATGGAGCCGCCCATGGCTTCGATGAGCTGCTTGACGATGGCCAGGCCCAGCCCTGTGCCCTGGTAGGTCCTGGTTGGAAAGCGGGCCGCCTGGGTGAAGCGCTCGAAGATGCTGTCCAGCTTGCTTTCGGGGATGCCGCATCCGGTGTCCGATATTTCAAAATCAAGCATCATGCGGGCGCTGTTTTCCTTGGGAGTCACCCCTGTCAGGCGTAATTCTATTTTTCCGTTTTCGGTGAATTTGACCGCATTTCCCACCAGATTGAAAAAGATTTGGCGGATTCTGTTTTCATCGCCGAGCACTGCCTCGGGCAGTGCCTCGGTAAGGACAAGCGACAGGGTGACGCCTTTTTCCCGCAGGCCGCTATTGAAGAAGGCGACGGTGCCTTCCAGCATGCTTCCGGGGTTGAACGGGGTGTTTTGCAGATCGATTTTTCCGGCTTCGACCTTGGAGAAATCGAGGATGTCGTTGATGATGTGCAGCAGGTTCTTACCGGAATGGCGGATGAGGGCCAGATATTCCTGCACGCTTGGGCTCCGGGGATTGCCCAGAGCCAGTTCGGCCAGGCCCATGATCCCGGTCAGGGGCGTGCGGATTTCGTGGCTCATGTGTGCAAGAAAAAGGCTTTTGGCCTCGTTGGCCTCCTCGGCCTTGCGTCTGGCGGATTGCAGTTCCAGAAGAGTCTGCTTGCGGATGTGCGCGACCAGGGTCAGGGAAATGATGATGACGAGCAAGGCGATGACGATGCTGCCGAAGATCAGGAAAAGCCGCTTGTTGGCCTCGAAGATGCTCAGGGGCCGATGCGTGACGACGGATCCTTCAGGCAAGGCCTTTTCATCCAGGTTGAAGCGGGTCAGTTCCCGGTAATCGAAGAAGAAGCGGTTGGCCACTTCCTGGACTACGGGCAGGTCCGAAGGCGCGGTTCCGTCCAGGATCCGCAAGGCCATGCGGGCCGCGATTCTGCCGTGTTCGGCTCCGTTGACCAGTTTGCCGCCGACGATGCCGTGTCCCATAAAAAAATCCCAGAATCCGTAGATGGGGCTTTGCGTATTGGTCCGGATCAAGGCCGCGCTGGGACCGAAATCAAGCATGCGGCCATCCAGACCGGCGATGGCGGTGGACAGGAAGACAAGTGTTTTCGGGCTCAGGGTCGCGACTTTTTCCAGCAGGACGGGAGTGGGGATGTCTTGCCAGAAGTGAAAGCGCAGTCGCCCGGCATAGGAGGGCATGAGGTGCAGAAACTGGCTGCGGTTCGATCTGTCCGTGCTGGACAGGGCGCCTCCGATGATGACCACGTTGCGCGTGTCGGGGTGCAGGGCCAGGGCTGCGTCAAGGGTATCGCGCACGGAGATTATTTCCGACACGCCGGTGATGCCTTCCGCGCCGCCGAGCATTTCCGGCTGGAAGTTGTTCACGCCGCAGAAGATTATGGGCACGCCGGCAAAGAGCTCTTCGCGGTTTTGCAGCACGAAGCCGAAAGCCGCGTCGTCGGAGACGATGACCGCATCCACGGCGTGGCCGCGCACGTGGGTGGCGATCAACTCCGATTGCATCTGGAGCATGTGCTCCTTTGGATAGCGTTTGGCGTCCAGGTATTCGGTGCTGAGCGTGCAGGGCTTCCCGGAGTCGGTCAGGGTTTCGACGATGCCCTGGTGTATGTCGTCGGTCCAGCTCAGTCCCGGATTGTAGGAGTGAATGACCAGAATGTCGGGGGCGCTTTGGCCTTGCGCGCAGGGAACGCTCAGGGTCAGCAGCATCACGGTCAGCAGGTACAAGGCTTTATTCCACAAGTGCTGCAGCCTCCTGAAGGAGATCCTCGGGGATGTCGATGCGCAGTTTTCTGGCCATGTTCAGGTTGAACATGGCCAGGCCCTGCGTTGTGCTGACGATGGGAATGTTCCCGGCGCGCTCGCCGTCCAGGATGCGCAGGGCCATGCCCGCTGCCAGGGTTCCGTGTTCGAACCCGGTCTGGATGACTCCGCAGAGGGCCCCGTCGGCGACCGTGTAGTCGAAAAAACCCACGGAGGGCAGGCTCGCGTGTTCCCGGGTCCAGCGCATGATCTCGGGGCCCGGCACTATCCGGCCTTCGGCATCGGTCAGACTGTGGTAGTTCATGATGGCGAGGGCGTCGTGGGTTGAACCGCTGGAGTCAATCAGTTTTCGCCATTTTTCATAGGTGTCGACAATGATCCATTCGGCTTCGATGTCCGCCGGGGTCGAGGCACGCATCGCTCCGATCGCCGCCAGGCTTGAGGATCTGGAGTCCAGGAGCACCGCGACCCTGCGAACGTCCGGGCACAGGCGGCGCAGCAACTTCAGGCTTTCGCTCCAGGCGAGCTTCTCGACGACTCCCGTGACGTTGAACGCAGGATAGCCGTAGCGCGCCGGGTCCTGGTTGACTCCGCAGAAGACAACCGCCGGGGCCGAACTGTCGCCTGCGAATCGCGCCGCGAAATACTGCTGCGCATCGTCGTCGCTGGCGATGATCACGTCCGGTCTGAAGCTGCGCATCATCGCGGCCGCTTTTTGTCCCACAGCGGTGAGGGTTTCCTCGTCGCGGTTGATGTTGGCGTCCATGAATACGGTGCGCAGTTCGATCCGGCGCTTTGAGAGCATCCGCTCCAGGGCGTCATGGATGTCGGCGGTCCATGCGAAATTGCGGTCATAGCTGTGCACGATCAGGATCTTCCCGCCGGGAGCGTCCGCGGCCTTGCCGGGGCGGGAAGAGATCAGCGTGATGAGTGACAGCATGATGATGGTCATGATTATGCGGCGCATAATTTTTCCTGTCACACTATGTCGTGTGCCGCAATACGCGCGGGGCTTCGTGGGCGGGATCATGGTTTCCCTGACAATGGCCCGGAGGGCGGGAAGGGCTCAGGGGCCGACCTTCGTTTTGAGCGGCTTTTTCGCGCTCTCCCTGCGCAGCATCTCGGAGATGGCGTGCATCAGGTCCTTGATGTCGACAGGTTTGGACACATAGGCGTTCATGCCCGCGTCGAGGAATTTTTCCCGGTCCCCGTCCATGGCATAGGACGTCATGGCGATGATGGGAATGTCTTTCACCTGATCGCCGACCAGGCCCCGGCGGATGGACTGCGTTGCCTCGACACCGTCCATGACCGGCATCTGCACGTCCATGAGCACAAGATCGTAGGGCTCGCTCGCGAGGGCCTCAAGAGCTTGCTTTCCGTTCTGCACGTGCCTGACCGTGGCTCCGAAAGCGCCAAGGAGCTTGACGCCGAGGATGCCGCTGAAATGGTCGTCTTCGGCCATGAGCACACTCAAGCCGTCCAGGGCAGGGGCAAAAAAGGATTCGCGCCCCGGGACGGGTTCGGATTTTTCTGATCCCAGGGCGAAGGTGACGCTGAAATACATGGTCGTGCCCACCGCAAGTTCGCTGACAACAGAGATGTTGCCGCCCATGAAGGACACGAGGCGCTTGCAGATGGACAGGCCGAGGCCCGCGCCCTGATAGCTGCGGGTGTACCCTTCCGTGACCTGGGAGAAGGGCTGGAAAAGGCTGCTCAGCTTGTCGTCGGGGATGCCGATGCCAGAGTCGGCCACGGAGAAGAGCACCCGGCATTGTCCGTCATGCAGCGCAGGCAGAAGAGAGGCTTCGACGGTCACGCTGCCGGCCGGAGTGAATTTGAGGGAGTTGCCGACCATGTTGCCAAGGACCTGCTGCAGACGCGTCGCGTCTCCAAGGAGCTGGCGGGGGATGGCCTGGTCGATCAGGAAGCGGAGGGCCAGCCCTTTTTCCCTGGCCGTGGGCGAGAAGAGGTCCCCGGTCTGGCGCAGCACTTCGGACAGTTCCAGGGGCGCACTCTGGATGCTGAGCTTGCCCGCCTCGATGCGCGAGAGATCAAGGATGTCGGTCAGGAGCCGCACCAGCCGGTTGCAGGAATGGATCGCGGTGTCCGTGTAGTCTTCCTGGATGGGGTCGAGCTTGGTGAGTTGCAGGAGCTGGAGCATGCCCATGACGCCGTTCAAGGGCGTGCGGATCTCGTGGCTCATGTTGGCCAGAAATTCGGACTTGGCGCAGTTGGCGGCTTCGGCCAGATCCCGGGCCCGAAGGATTTCCTCTTCGGCCCGCTTGCGGTCGCTCATGTCCATGGCGATTTCGATGCGCACGAGGCGTCCGTCGGTCCAGGGGATGACCTGATCGAAGTTTCTGTACCATTTGCCGGTCACGGGGTTGAAACATTCCCAGGCGATGACTCCCCGGGGGCGACCGTGTTCGTCCAGCAGCCTGCCGTTCGTGCAGTGGCCACAGGGCGCGGATTCGTGGTTGAACGCTTCGTGGCAGAGCTCGCCGGTGCAGTCGCGCCCGAAGCTGTTCTTAATGTTCTGATTCATGAACAGGATGCGGTAGCTGGTCAGGTCGGACACGTAGACGTCCACGGGCAGGCTGTCGAGGATGGTCATGAGCGTCCGGTTGCTGCTCGCCAGCTCTTCCTGGGCCAGCCTGCGGGCGATGGCCGCGCCAAGGCTGGCCGAGACGATGTTCAGGACATGCTCCTCGATGGGCGTCCAGGAGCGCGGTGCGCGAACCGAATCGAAGCCGAGAAATCCCCACAGCGTGCCGTGCAGCTGGATGGGGACCACCAGGATGCTGATGATGCCCTGCGGTTCGAGAATTTCTTTTTCGTCAGCCGGAAAGTCGCGGACCAGTCCCCTGATGGCGCGTCCGGCGCGCATCTCGGTCAGCCAGCGAGGCGTCAGGTCGCTCATGGGCAGATTCTGGAGGTCCGGATTGTCGAGCTGGGTCGGGATTCCGGGTCGTGTCCATTCGTAGAGCTGACTGGTCAGCACTGCGCCTGAATCGGGCTGCTGCTGGTTTTTGAATATATAGACCCGGTCCGTGTCCGTGCCCTGGCCCAGGCGTGCCAGGACTTTGGCCATGGATTGCTCAAGATCGGGTTCAAGGAGAAGCTCAAGAGAGGTCCCGGCCGCAAGCTCCAGGGCCTTTTCGCGTAAAAGCGAGTTTTTTTCCGCGAGCTTGCGTGGCGTGATGTCGACAATCAATCCTTCGAGGGTCCTGACTTCGCCGTTTTGACCCTGCACGGGAATGCCCACTTCCCAGACCCATTTGGGCTGTCCGTCGGCGGTCATGATCTCGAATTCGAGCTGGATCGGGGCGAGCTTTTGGATGCCCTCAGTCCATTTTTTTCGGACATTGTGCTGGTATTCCGGGAGAATGAGGTCGGTGAATGAGAGACGTTTGCTGTGCAGCAGCTCTTCGGCGCTGTAGCCGGTCAGTCCGAGGCAGCCGTCCGAGACGAACTCCATGTTCAGTTCCGCGTCGTTGCGGCGGCGAAAGGCCATGCCGGGGAGGCTGTCGACGAGCATGGAGGTGTTCTTTTCCCTGGCCTCAAGTTCCGTTTCCATGCGCTTGCGCTCGGTGATGTCGGTGGTGAAGCTTTGGGTGTGCGAGATCCGGCCTTCGGCATCGCGCAGGATTCCGGTCTTTCCGGACACCCAGATGATGGCTCCGTCCCTGCGCGCAATCTGGAATTCCCGGGCGCCGTCATTCTCCGGCCCGTCCGCGATTCTCGAATGCTTTGCACCTGCCGCGTCATGGAGCCGGGCCGCGATGTCGGGGTCCGAGGCGATCAGGTCTTCAGGGGAGTCATAGCCGAGCATTCTCGCCAGTGCAGGATTGGCGCTGAGAAGTTTGCCGTCCGGCGTGGCCGTCGAGAAGCCGATGGGCGCGTTCATCAGGATGTCGTGCAACGCATTTTCCCGGCTCGGGCATTCCTGGTCACGGCGATTTTCCGTCGATGACAGGTGAGTGGGCATTCGCGACTCGCAAGGTTAGGGTGAGATGGCTGCCTGACAACCAGTTTTCATGAGCGATACTGGAATCTTGCCTTGAAAACTGCTTCAAGACCCATGCCGGAGGGGCATTCTTTTTCATTGTGTTTCATCATTTTCACGAAATATCAATCGATCGCCGATTATTTCAGTGAAAACAGTGAACAACGGCTTGGATGAACAGCCGTTGTAACGAGAGGAATGGCTCATGAATCGTCAAAACGCGTCCTGCCATGTTCAAGGGCACTAGCGATACGGCAGGCAACGCCGGATTCGGCGGATGACAAACAACAGCCCGGGCAGCCGGGCTGTTAGTTTCGTCTTGATTGACAAGATGTTTCACAGATCTTAGTATTCTATTCAAATATCATTCAAATTAATATTCAAATTATAATTTAATCTATTGATTTTTAGAATATTTTTGCCGTAAATTATATCAAAATTGCTAGTCAGAATTAGGTCAAAAGCGTTTTGTTGGGGGGTGTATGCCGTTATCATTAGTTGAATTTCTTGAGCAGGGGGCAGCTTCGTCTAAGGAGATTCAGGCTGCAACGGGATTGTCACAGCCTGCCGTCTCAAAACAGCTAAGAAGAATGGATCGCAGTATCGTAACAATTCGAAGCGGTAGGACTCCAAAGTATGTTATGACAAGAACCGCTTTTGGCGGTAGTGATAGGTTACCGCTGGCAATGGTGGATACTCATGGAAATACTGTGATTGTAGCGTATATCAGGCCGCTTGTGACAGGGGGATTTTATGTTGATCCATCAGCTGGTGCTTCTCAATTGCTATTGGGTTTAAGTAGAGATGGAATGTATGATGACCTTCCATATTATTTGCAAGATATAGGGCCTCAAGGGTTTCTTGGAAGACAAATTGCTAGAGAAATGCACGCTCAGTTTCAAGAGTTTCCATCTGATCCCAAGTGGTGGACGACAGATCATGTAGGAAGGTATTTAGTTTCAAACGGTGATGATTTGCCAGGAAACTTCAAGTTTGGCGAACAAGCTTTATTGCGTGTTCGTCGTAAACCCGAGGCTCTTGATGACTTTGAGTATCCTCGTATTGCTGATAAAGTAATGGAAGGTGAAGTTCCTGTATCTTCTGCTGGTGGTGAGCAGCCTAAATTTACAGCATTTAGCAAAAATAGTAGATCGCATGTTATTGTAAAGTTTTCATCGTCTGATGATAATTCAATATCGCGCAGGTGGAGAGACGTACTTATTACAGAATATCATGCAATAGAGGCGTTGCATAAGAAAAATTTTCCGGCAGCAGAAACAAGACTGTTGGAGGTAGAAAATCGGTTTTTTTTAGAATCTCAGAGGTTTGACCGTTCTGGTGAGTATGGTAAAATGTCAATGATTTCTCTTGCTTCTATTGACGCTGAATTTGTTGGACAAGGGTCCAGCTGGCCTTTGGTATTGGATAAACTGATGGATATAGGTTTAGTTTCCAGAGAGGATGTGTTTGATGCTGAGTTTATGTGGTGCTTTGGAAGATTGATTAATAATACTGACATGCATTTAGGAAATTTAAGTTTTTCAATTGATGGAGATGCGTTTAAGCTTCTGCCAGCATACGATATGTGTTCTATGGGTTTTGCACCAAAAAGTGGTGGTGAATTACGTCCATACTCATTTGTTCCTAAACATCCGCAACGTATTAACCTATCTGATAAATCATATGAAGTGGTTATAGATACTGCAATAGATTTTTGGAACAGAGTCGCTAGTGATGATAGAATATCAGACGAGCTGAAAGACTATCTAGCAAAGGGGAATCCTGTAGAGTTGATGATGAGGTAGGGAAGCTTTTATTCCTTGTTGAGTATATGAGTTGTGTGCGTCAAGTTCTGCAAATTCTTCCACAGCATAACGGGTATGCTCAAGCATATGGTGTAGTAGTTCATACTTGATCTGACAGTCGCCCTTTTAACGGGGTGCAGGTCTGTCGGATTTAGTTCAAGCCAGCGACCTTTTCCTGCCAGATG
>NZ_JADBGG010000054.1 GCF_014873765.1 Desulfomicrobium macestii
GTCCCGAGGCATTCGAAAAATCATTTTATCAGAGACAGCGAAACAGGGCGGCTTAACCTCCCGGTCTGTGTCCATTTTTTCTGTGGCAATCCAGACCTTTGTGAAAAAGTTCATGGCTTACCTCACCTCACACAAGGAACCTACGAGGTTGGTCCTCGTAACAATCCCAATTGGAAGTCCGATAGCATCACAGATTGGCACACGGTTGATGGAGTGTTTAGAAAAAAGTTCTGAAATTTCCGCCAAAGTCGTTTCCTTGGTCGCGACAATCGGTGGACAATTCATAAGTTCTCGAACACTCAATCCTCCCAGATCAGAAACCAGGCATCCGTAAATAGTCATGCATCGCGACACAACAGCCATGAATGAGGCAGTTCCTGGCAACCCCATTTTTCTGAGAAAATCCTTCTCCGAAACAACCCCACAGATTATCCCCTGCTCGTCGACAACCGGAGCACCGCTGATGCCGTGCAAAGCCATAAATGACCCAGCTTCAGAAACGCTCATTTCACGGTTAAGACAATGCACTGGAGACGTCATCACATCTTCTGCTTTTCCAAGTGAACGAACTCTCTTCAATGCCAAATCATAAGCAAGTGAATAAATTTCTCGAAAATCCCCAGGCGTAATATCAATATATCCCTGCATGGAACGCATGGCATTAATGACATCATCTTCAGTCAAATCCAAAGCGTCACAATGATCCTTCATGCCCCCTCCCTATCGATTTAATCTATTGCCCTGCCCTCGCCTGCCTGCTCCTCAGTTCGCCCATCTCGTATTTGGTACAATCGCTTGAAAGTCGGAATGATTTTCTCATCGTGGGTCACGACAATAATCGCGGTTTCAAACTGTTTGGCCATCTGGTTCAGAATCCGGATCACGGCCATGGCTCGTTCGCTGTCCAGGGGTGCGGTCGGTTCGTCGGCCAGAATGACAGGCGGCCGATTGACGAGGGCGCGGGCAATGGACACACGCTGCTGCTCCCCTCCCGAAAGCTGGGAAGGCATGGCCCCCGCCCTGTGCCCGACGTCGAGAGCTTCGAGAAATTCCTGGGCCAAGGCTCTGGCCTTAGAGTTAGGAAGACCGGACAGCATCGGCAGCAAGGCCACGTTGTCCGTAACGTCCAAAAAAGGAATGAGATAGGGCGCTTGAAAGATAAATCCGATCTTGTCACGTCTGAGCGCCCGCAAATCGGAAATCTTCCAGACCTGATCGAAAATAACGTCATCCCCAAGCGTCATCCTCCCGCCGCTCGGCTCGATGACCGCTCCAAGGCACTTGAGCAGCGTGCTCTTGCCTGAACCGGAAGGGCCGATGAGACCGACCACTTCTCCCGGCCCCACGACCATGTCCACCCCCTTCAGGGCGTCCACCGCAGCGTCACCTTGCCCATAGCGCTTGCGCACGTCTTCAATGAGTATTCCAGGCATCATCACCCTCCAATGGCTTCGGCCGGATCGACCTTGAGGGCCGCCCTGATCGCCATGACGCTGGCCAGTGAACAAATGACCATGACGGCGATCAGCCCGCGCACCGCATCTTCGGGCAGGAGCAGAACGTATTTCGGAAAAATAGGGGCCCACAGCGTGGCCGAGATCTTGCCGACCACGAAGCCGATCAGCCCGAGCCCCAGCGCCTGTTGCAGGATCATCGAGGCAATGGTCCTGTTCCGCGTGCCGATAAGCTTCAGAACCGCGATCTCCCGGATCTTACCCATGGTCAGCGTATAAATGATGAAGGCGACGATGGCCGCACTGACCACGGACAGAATGACCAAAAACATGCCGATCTGACGGGCCGACGTGGCCACGAGCTTTTCGATCAGGATTTCCTCCATCTGCGCCCGCGTATAGACTTGGTACCTGCTCCAGCGCTGAATGGATTTCGCCACTTCATTCGGCACATGACCGGGAGCGAGGCTGACCAGCACGGCGTTGACGTTGGAATTGGTGGATTGGGACGCGATGACGGCATCGAGAAGGCCCGGAATCGGCCGGTTGAATGCCGGATTCTGCGCTGCCCGCTGGCGGGAACGGACGATGGCGTCGTTATCTTTCAAGAACTGCGCCTCTTGGGCGTCCTTGAGCGGAATGAAGACCATGGGGTCGCCGCCCGAGGAAACCGTCCGCCGGGTCAGCCCGACCACCGTGTAGACATTTCTGCGGATGACAATCTCTTGCCCGAGCCTGAAGCCGGTTTTGACATCGGCCACGGCCTCGTAATGACTGCGGGTGATGTGTCGCCCGGCCACCAGAAAAATGGGCTGTCCGGGCTCTCCCGGCCCTCCCGGAACCACTCCGACAACCATGGCCCGCACGTCGCCGCCGTCGTGCCGGACCTGCATGGTCAAGTAGGTAACATTCGAAACCCGCTCCACTCCCTCCATACCGAGAATCGAGCGATAGACGTCGTCGGGAATGGTCGAAGATTCGGCGTAAGGGCCCAGGGTATCCTGCTGCACGACCCACAAATCCGCCCCGCTGTTGTCCAGGAGAACCTTGGCGTCCTCGACCATGCCGCGATAGATCCCGGCCATGGAAAGCGTCACCCCGATGAGCAGGCCCAGCCCGACCCCGGTGAAGACGAACTTTCCCCAGGAATGCAGGATGTCGCGCCCGGCCAGGCTGATCATTTGGGCACCCCCGGAAGATGATCCACAATCTTGATGCCGCTTCTGGCCGTCAGCGTGGACGCGCTGTGCGAGACGACGGTCTGCCCCGCACGCAGCCCCTTGCGGACCTGAACCAGCCCGTCAAGGTCTCCCTGTCCGAGTTCAACGGGAACGAATTCGATGTTCCCGCCTTCGACCACCCAGACTCCAAGCGTGTTTTTGTCGCGCAGCACGCTGCTGCCTGGAATGGTCGGAGCAGGCGGCAAGGCAGGCAGATCCACGGTCACCTCGGCCAGTTCGCCGATGGCAGGCAGGGGGTCGGGCAGGGACTCGAAGGTCACTTTCGCCAGCAGCTCTTCGGTCACGGCGTCCGCAACTGGCTCGACACGAAGCACATGTGCAGATAGCGATTCCGATGAACGGGAACGCAGCACGACACGCGCCGGCAACCCGGTCGCAAGGCCGGAAGCCCGAAGCTGGTCGAAGCGGGCATTCACCCAGATGTGGTCCGGATCGATGATCTCCACCACGGTCTGTCCGGCCACGGCAGTCGTGCCGGGCTCGATCAGCCGTCTGGTAACCAGTCCGGCAACAGGCGAAACCAGTCTGACGGTTTCACGCTGACGGGATATGCCAGCCCCTTCGGACGTGAGACGGTCGTATTCGTGTTTGGCCGAAGCCACGGTCGCAATGGCGGCCTTGAGTCCGCTCTGCGCGACGTGCAGCTCCTGCTGGCGGGCCTCAAAGGCCTCCCTGCTCACCGCTCCGCTCTGCACCAGGGTTTCAAAGCGGCGGGCCTGGGATTCGGCGTAGGTTGTTTTCGCCCGCAGTTCCGAAACCTGGGCTTCGGCAGCCCGCACGGTCGCAGCGGCACGCAGCAGGGCGGCATCCTGGGCGTCGAGCCTGTCATCGAGATCCACGGGATCCATTTCACCAATGACCTGCCCCGGCTCGACCCGGTCCCCGACATCCACCAAAATCGTGAGAACCCGGCCGGAGCCTGTCGGTCCGATGTTCTGCGTGTACCGCGCCTCCAACGTGCCGATGCCGAAAAGCGACGGCTCAACAGCCATTTCCTTGACCTCGAACACCGTGACCGAAACGGAAGCCAGCGGGCCGGAACGCAGCACTACATAAATGAAGGCCCCTGCCAAGAGGCCTAACACCACCAGTAGCAGAAATTTATTGCGGGACATGAGACTCATCATATGGATTTCCTTATGGCGCGACGAAACAAAGCGAACGTCTCTGGAGCCCCCTGACGCAAATACCCAACATCACCAAACAGTACCGCCTTGATGATGAGCCCTTGAACAGCCCCGACAAAGAGAGCGACCGCTGCTTCAGTTGAGATCGAGCAATCCACCTCGCCGCAGGACTTTCCCTGCTCCAGCTTCAATGTCAGGAGTTTTCCGTATCGTTCAAGCAACGAGGCAACGGCGATTTTGGCTGGAGTTGATTCTGTTTTCTGAAGTTCCCCAAACAACATACGCGGAACTCCGGGATATTCAATCGCGAAGGCGACGTGGGCCATGAACATCGCCTCAAGGGAGGAGATTGGACTGTTGGCGCTTTCCGCCGCACGTGCAACACGGGAATGCAATTCTGTAGCAACCCACTCCATGACAGTGCGCCAGATTTCGTCTTTGCTGGAAAAATGTCGAAAAATACCGCCCTGGGACAAGCCCATGTGCGCAGCGATTTCTGTAGTCGTAATCTCGCCTGGATTCTGAACGGCCGCTAATTCAAGCACCGCTTTGACGGCCATGGCCCGTCTCTCCTCTGCCGAAAGATATTTTGATGTCGAGGTCATTATGTCTCCAAAGAAAGCAATTGATAACTTTCATTGGTTTCGCTATCAGGCGTTGTCAAGGCCGCGTCTTTCCATTTCGAATATTTAGATGGCGTTTTAGCCAAGCGCCCCTTAATAACACGTTGAAACAAAACAAAATGTAAACTATGGAAAATCGCACAACCTAACCGGGTACTCACTCAACTCGAAGTTACTTCCGTCTTTGCCACAGGCGTGAAAGAAAACATATGTTTTTTTAACAGGAGGGACTGATGCGTCTTGAACAAAAACCACCCACAAAAATGAAATGGAGCCGTGTACTCCCCCCAGCCCTCGTTGGCGTTCTGCTGACAATTAGCGCGGCGGTGGCCATGAACACGACCGATCAGGCCATGTTTTGCGGGAGCTGCCACTCCATGTCGGAGGCGGCTTTAACGCACAAACGCTCTGTCCATGCCAATCTGGCGTGCAACGAGTGCCACGCACCCCACAATCTCATCGCCAAAATCCCCTTCAAGGCCAAAGAAGGCACAAGGGACATCTTCGCAACCGTGACCAAGTCGATCCCCGATCTGATCCATCCCGGCGAGGAGACGAAAGAAGTCACTCAAGAAAATTGCCAGCGCTGCCACGGTGCGACCACATCCACCGTTGTCATGCAGAGCAAGAAGTTCTGTACGGACTGCCACCGTCACGTGCCCCACACTCCAAAAATCCCCGTAGCAAAAAGGAGCGCAGCCGATGCGTAAAACCAAAACCACGTTCCTCGTTCTGGCCGCTGGCCTAGCTTTGGCACTGACAGCCTGTTCCGACTTCTCTGAACCAAAGACCCCGGAGTTCAAAACCAAACTAAAATCTGACGAAATAAAAAACTCCGCCTTTAAGGCTGAATTCCCCCTGCACTACGAAACATTCCTCCGAAACAACGAATCCGAGATCATGACAGAGTACGGTGGGTCCGTGGCCTACGACAAGCATGACAACGTCAACCCTCTGCCCAAGGGTTACAAGCATGCCCAGCCATATCTCAAGAACCTTTGGCTCGGATATGCATTCAGCTATGAATACAAGGCGGCACGCGGTCACACCTACGCGATGAAGGATATTCTGAACATCGACCGCCTGAACCGCTACGACGAAAAAGCTGGCCTTCCTGCCACCTGCTGGAACTGCAAGGGTGCCAAGATGAACGAATGGGTCGGCAAATATGGTGACGAGTTCTGGGCCAAGGACTTCAACGAGTTCCGCGAAGAAGTCGACATGGACGAAAACACCATAGGATGTGCGAACTGCCATGACCCGGCCAACATGGAGCTTCGTCTCTATTCGGTGCCTCTCCAGGATCATCTGAAAGCCGCAGGAAAGGATTTCAAGACCCTGCCCCGCAACGAACAGCGTGCGCTCATGTGCGGTCAGTGTCACGTCGAGTACTACTTCCAGGACAAGAGCTTCGGCGCTCCCAAAAAGGTCGTTTTTCCCTGGTCCCAGGGCAAGGATCCTGAACAAATTTATGAGTACTACACCACCCACGGCGACACGACGATTCCGGGTTTCGAAGGCAACTTCGTTGACTGGATACATCCCGTGTCCCAGACCCCGATGCTCAAGGCTCAGCACCCCGAGTACGAGACCTGGCACAACGGTGTGCACGGCGCGGCTGGCGTGAGTTGCGCCGACTGCCACATGAGCTACACCCGCCTCGACGGCAAGAAGAAGATGTCCAACCATCACTGGAACTCACCCTTGAAAGACCCGGACATGAAGGCCTGCCGCCAGTGCCACACGGACAAGACGCCGGACTATCTCAAGCAGCGCGTCATCTACACTCAGGACAAAGTCTGGCAGCAGCTCATGGTAGCCCAGGACACCTCGGTCAAGGCGCACGAGGCCATCCGCATGGCCAGCGAATTCACGGGTGAAAAGCCGGCGGATTACGACAAGCTCATGATCGAAGCACGCCAGATGTGCCGCAAGGGCCAGTTCTTCTGGGATCTCGTGTCCGCCGAAAACAGCGTCGGCTTCCACAATCCGACCAAGGCCCTGGATACCCTTGCCAAGTCCCAGCAGTACAGCCAGAAGGCCGTGGACATCGCCATCAAGGCGGCAGCCTTCACGACCGCCGAAGCACTGTCCCAGGACATCAAGGAACTCGTGCCGCCCATCATGGAGCACAGCCGCGAACTTCAGATGGACCCGGAACACATGGCGAGCCACAAGTGGTTCAAGTACCTGAAGGTCACGCCCAAGGCCGAGCAGATCTGGGATGAAAACAGAAGAATCAAGCCCGTCGCAACTGCCGGCTAGCGACGGATTTACAGGCATTTTTTATCAGGGCTTTGGTCACCAACCAGAGCCCTGATTTTTTTGATCAATTGAAACAACCCAAATAATGAGCATAAAAATGTGCTTTAGTTATAAAGGCAGACTGATCAAAACCAACTCGCAGAAATTTATTGGCCTTTGATTGACACTGCCCTGAAAGCAAACAAAAAAATGTACAATCGTATTTTTCGCATTACCTATGTGCATGATGATTTTGATCAGCAATAACCACAAGGAGTAGCACCATGAAGAAAATCAACTTGTTCGAAGCCAACGGATTCAACGACCTTGGCCTGAAGAAGCTATTGGTCCACGAATCTCCCTATTTCAAAATCCTGAACTTCAACTTCCGGGCGGGACAGCAATTGCCCATCCACTCTCATGACCTTGAGGGTCAGCTTTCAATTCTCATCCTGGAAGGCGAAGGTGAATTTCTGGCGAAAGACGGGACTTTACCGGCCAAAGCCGGCGATGTTCTCGTCTGCGACATTGCCGTACCCCACGGGATCAGGGCGATCACTGACATGCGCACCGTGGTCACCATTGCCCCGCCTATTTGAACGAAGACTAAAGGATCGATGGAAAAAGTCGGTCGCGTCTGCCGACTGTCGGTTTACGCAACACAATCAATCAGGATCCTGGTCGGCCGCCAGGATCCTGATTGCATTCTGAGCATGTGAAGAATATCAATTGTCAAATTTAATAATCGGCAACACATCAAGGGTGGCTCTGCATGAATGTCCACATACTGCAACATGTTGCTTTTGAAGGAATAGGAAGTATTGATTCATGGCTCAATCAGCGCCAGATTTAGTGATTCCCGGGCTGCCCATTTGAGCAACGCCTTCGACACGAACTCCGGACCGTTGTCAGAACGCAGACTCAGAGGGGCTCCCCGTTCGCTGATCAGACGGGACAGCACCTCGATCACCCGACCCGATCTGATGCTGCCAGCAACGTCTATAGCCAGGCTCTCCCGCGTATATTCATCCACCACCGTGAGGCATTTGATCTGCTGACCGTTTGCACAGGCGTCGTAGACAAAGTCGTACGCCCACAGTTCGTTTGCTCCCATCGGCAGTTGCGGTCGTGGACGGGATGCCGCGACTCGTTTCCGTGGCCGCTTCCTGGGTACCTGCAATCCGGCCTTGGACCATAACCGGAACGCCTTGTCGACGCCCATAACATGCCCCAGACGTTCCATGAACACGTTGATCCGGCGATATCCAAAGCGCGGATACGTCTCAGCCAGATCCGTCATGGCCACCATCAGCGGCTTGTCCCGGGCCTCCAGTCGTGATTCGTAGTGTAGCGACGACCGGGAAGTGGATAACAGCGCACACGCCCTGCGTTGCGAAAGCCCGCGACTCCTGGCGTATGCCACCTGGAGGCGTCGGGCGGGTGCGCCTACCATTTTTTTGCGGCGATTTCCTTCATGACCTCGATTTCAAGGTCCCGTTCCGCAAGTATCTTCTTCAGCCGCGTGTTCTCTTGTTCCAGCAGGCGTAGCCGCTTCACGTCATCGGCGGACATGCCTGCGAACCGCTGGCGCCACGTGTAGATCGTCTGCTCGCTGATTCCATGCTTCTTGGCCACCTGGGCCACTGGACTACGGTCAGTTTCACGCAGAATGCCGACCATCTGCTCTTCGGAAAATCGTCCCTTTTTCATCAGTTCCCTCGTGGTTGAGGGAGAAACCTATCTCAAGTTTCGACTGGTCTGAAAAGAGCCGAGCAGGTCAGGGACCTCAGAATTGAGTCCAACCAGAAAATCCTTACAAAAATTCAGATCTTCTTCAAGCTTAAAGCAGGAAATACAACGGACCCCGTCCCCTTGGGCAATCCCACCCTACAAATTTATTAGTACAAATCAGAGAACTCTCTACCTAAGAATTATCAAAAACTAATTCAGGTAGTGTGCGGGATCTTCAGCAAAAAGAAAGACCATGGCATATGTGGGTTGTACCACCAAACCACAACTCCCGGAGGAGTATGCCATGGTCAGGAAGAATTCTACCGTATCAGCGTCCGAACTAAAAGGGCTTCTTGAAGGCGATCAGGATGTTTTGAAGGAGCTTGTCCGCACGGTCGTCCAACAAACGCTGGAAGCCGAGATGGATGCCGCCCTTGGAGCGACCAAGGGAGAGCGCACAGATGGCCGTCTGGGCTATCGCAGCGGATATTATGGCCGCACGCTGATCACCCGCGTCGGCAAACTCGAACTCCGAGTTCCGCAGGACCGACAGGGGCAGTTTTCTACCCAGATATTTGAACGCTATCAGCGCAGCGAGAAGGCGTTGGTCTCAGCACTGGCGGAGATGTACATCCAGGGCGTGTCCACCCGGAAGGTCAAACAAATCACTGAAGAACTCTGTGGACACTCCTTCTCGGCCAGCTCCATCAGCGCCATCGTAAAGCGTCTGGACGATCAGCTAGCCCAGTTCGCCAGCCGGACTCTGGAGGAAGCCTATCCCTATCTGATTCTCGATGCACGCTACGAAAAAGTACGTGATTGCGGCGCAATACGCAGCAGGGCTGTGATGATCGCCATTGGCATCGACTGGGAAGGACGCCGACAAGTTTTGGCAGTGGAACTGGCCAACCGTGAAAGCGCAAGTTCATGGAAGGATTTCATTCTGGGTCTGAAGCAGCGCGGGCTCAAAGGGGTGGAAATGGCGGTCAGCGACGACCATGCCGGGCTGAAGAAGGCGCTGAGAGAGGCATTGCCCGAGGCGGTCTGGCAACGCTGCTACGTCCACTTCCTGCGCAATGCCCTCGATCATTTGCCACGCAAGGCAGATGATGACTGTCTGCGAGAGTTGCGGTGGATCTACGACCGGCGGGACCTGGCTGAAGCCCGCAAGGACATGGCCGCCTGGCTTCTAAGGTGGCAGGAAAAATATCCCAAGCTGTGCTCATGGGTGGAAGACAATATCGAGGAAACCTTGTCCTTCTACAGGTTGCCCTTCGGACACCATAAGCATTTGAAGTCGACCAACATGCTGGAACGGCTCAATGAAGAGATCAAACGCCGAACCTTGGTCGTCAGGATATTTCCCAATGAAGAAAGCTGTCTACGTTTGATCAGGGCCCTTGCGGTCGAGACTCATGAGAACTGGATCGAGGCAAACAGATATCTGGATATGAGCCTGCTGACCGAGATGAAAAAGAAGGCTTTGATGGAGCTGGTTGCTTAATGGAAAACGCATCTGGCGACCTCCGACGAACTCTGAGTAGGCCCATTCTCGGTCGCCAGATGCTTGAACTTACCCGTTTGCCGTGGAAGAATTTGCAGAACTTGACGCACACAACTCTAATTCAAAAAAATTCTCGCAAAAAAGTATGCTTTTCAAAAATATAAAAAACTGATAAAATGTTAATTTGTTTTTTAGGAAAATGTGATTGTGTCAAATTTTAAAGAAATATAAAATTTAATCGAGGAGCATGATGTTTTTCTGGCTTTATAGATCGCTAATCATTTTCATAGGAACACTATTTCTTTCAACTTTCTTATATGCTCAAGACTGGACTGTATCAGGAAAAAGAGGAATGATGACTTTTGTTGTGATCAAGAAAGAAAGGGAAAAAGACGAGACAATTTATCTAGAAGCCATAAAAAGCATATGCTCAGAGGGCGAATTTTGCAAAATTTTATTTTGGTCAAACCAGGCAGACGTTCCGAAATCATGGCCAATGACTGAAAACGAACGAAATTCTAAAGTAGCAGATTATTATTTTAATGGAAATTCTGGAGAAAATAAATTTTATTTTAAATATAGTGACGATCAGTAGTCTAACTCAAAACATTTTATATGGATTAATTTTTTCAACATACTTATATTTAGCAAGTACAGTATTCTATAAAAAATATTATAAACAAAAAAAACTCTTCATTTCTCTCTCGCCTTTAGCTGATCAAACTGAATGCGTATATACCTACATGGCTTCCGAACGCTTCCAAAAATCTTCACAACCAACAGACACACCAATAAAGCCATCAAAAACAAACCAATAGTGAATATTTTATTCATTTTTTCACACAAAATTTATAAATTTACTAAAATATATCAGAATTCTTTAACTTAAATAAAAATAAAATGCATTATTGAAGTTAAAAAAATTATTCCGACACATTGTTCTTTAAATCCGAATTTATTACCAATTTTTTTTTCTTGCCGTCATCACTAAGCCACTTTTTAATCCCAGCTTCTAAATTTTCTGACCGAACAGGTTTCGACAAATAGTCGTTCATGCCCGCTTTCATAAAGTTCGCAATGTCCGTTTCCATGGCATAGGCAGTAAGCGCAACTACAGGCAATTCGCGGGCAGCTTCGCCAGCTTCGCCGCTACGAATGGCGTGCGTTGCAGTCACGCCATCCATAACCGGCATCTGCACATCCATGAGCACAAGGTCGAAATTCCGCTCTCGCAAAGCTTCTAAGGCAAGCGCACCATTTTCGACATGACACACTTGGACACCTCGTTTCTCTAAGAGTCGGGAAGCAGCAAAGGCACTGACCAAGTCATCGTCCACCAATAGAATTGAAAGACTGCTCAGATTGAAAGGCTCGGAAATTTCACCATCTTTTGAGTTGGGAGACAAACCTTGATCAACTGAACCGAAGGGTAAGGAAAACCAGAAAGATGATCCTACACCCAATTCGCTCACGACACAAATACTCCCTCCCATAAGCTCAATGAGGCGCTTACAGATCGACAGACCAAGGCCGGCACCCTGATGGTTACGAGTATAGCCTTCACTGATCTGAAAGAAAGCGTTAAAAAGGGCCTGTATGCTTTCATCACTGATACCAATGCCCGTGTCTTCGACGCTGAAGAGAATCAGGTAGTTGTTGTGTTTTTTGATTGGAAGTAGGAATGCATTGACGCTGACCGCTCCTTGATGGGTGAACTTAAGAGCATTCCCAACCATATTAATGAGCACCTGCTGCAAACGAGCATCATCGCCAAGAATTCTATCCGGTAGAGATGGGTCTGCATGAAAATAGAGATCGATCCCTTTTTCCTTGGCGACAGGCGAGAATAAATCCCTAGTTTGGCTGAATATGTCTTTAAGGGACATAGAAGTTAGCTGTATGCACATTTTACCAGCCTCTATGCGCGAAATATCAAGAATATCTGAAAGCAGTTGAGCTAAACGATGGCACGAAGTGATTGCAGTTTCAGCTAATTTGTCCTGATCAGGATTAAGTATCGTAGTTTTAAGCAATTCTAGTGTAGCGACCATTCCATTGAGCGGAGTTCGAATTTCATGGCTCATATTTGCGAGGAATTCAGATTTAACACGATTGGCTGTTTCCGCGACATCCTTCGCATGAACAATATCATTCTCCAAAAGCTTCAAGTCTGTTATGTCTTGCCCCATTAAGTAACAACCTATTACTAATTTATTTTCATTAAAAATTGGCATGTAATACACTTGAATATATTGAAGATTTCCATCCTCGAGATTAAAACAAATCTGCTGAATATGTTTATCCCCATTAAGCGCAAGACAGATTGACTTTTGCACAATCGTATATCGTTCAATCCCCAGCACTTCTTGAATTTTTCTGCCAATAACTTGGTCGCTTGGCATGCCACACCAATCTAAATAACCTTTATTCACAAAAATATATCTCTCAAAAACATCAATCTGGGCTACCATAGCAGGAACAGAGTCAGTTACTGACTGTAGATGCATTTTACTGTCCAGCAACTCTTTCTCAGCGCTAATTTTTATGGTTATATCTCTAAGAAAAGCTACAAAATGTCCGTCTTCTCCACGATATTGGATACTAAGTTCGACATCGTATTCTGAGCCATCTTTCCGAAGATGCTTAGAAACAAAACGATCTTCACCCTCGATCATAACCAAGTGAAGATGAGATACGATATCGCCTCGACTCCTTAATGTCTCAAAATTAAAAATATTTTTAGATAAAATCTCAACGCGGCGATACTTGACCATCTCACAATAAGCTTGATTTGTATCAAGTATTCTTCCATCATACTGAAAAAGAATGTACCCATCCATAGACGCGTACAATATAGTTCTATATAGCTCTTCACTACTGGAGAAAATCGTGGGTTGCAATGCCAAAATAATCAGTCGTCTTTGGAATAAAGAATACATAAAGACCAGATGCGCATAATAATGTTGATATTATGCCAGGAAACATGCCTCCAATAATGGCACTAATAGTTATTGGAGGAACAAAAAAAATCAGTAATGGACGAGACTGAAATTGCACATCAAGAAGATCCCTGAAATACAAAGCAAGAAATGTAACAACAAGAGAGACAGCATAGTGTGCCCAGCGTGGCAATGCCAACGTCCTTTCGAAAGCAGATAATTTCACAAAAATATCTCCCGCTTCAACTCATTTTTCTACATTCAAATTTTCCTCAAAAAAAATATATAAATGACTGCTGCTTCCCGTACTTAACTCCAAAAATACGCATAAAAAAATGGCAAGAAAAATACATGAATTTATTAGTGAAGTCAGCTACTGGGGTCAATAGTAGATTTTTACAAATCCAGAAATTCCACTGGATAACCAAACATCTCTCTTCTGCTGAATTTTTAGAAATCACTCCACTATCTCAAAATAATCGACTAGGGGCAACTCCAGCAAGGGCGGAGGTGCTAGGTATAAAACGGATAACCAATCCTAGCACTGATGGAGATTACCAACAAATATTAAATCAAGGCATTGGTGGCCAACACCTAGGCCCAATAACTTATATTGAGGCACAAATAAATAAAACCACCCTGAATTTGGCGTGGCAACTTCAACTTGCTCAAGCATCATATCTTCACTACTTTTGAGTAAAGGAGGACGACCTCCCCCAACTTCGGGAAGAATGCCCAGGACGGCCTGGCCCTTAAAACAAGGAGACCTAATGTCTTGGGCTTATCTCCTCTTTGCTGGCCTTCTCGAAGTAGTGTGGGCTTCTTCGATGAAGCTATCCCACGGATTCACTCGACCAATTCCATCACTCATCACCCTGGCCACAATGGCAGCCAGTTTTTGGCTGTTGGCCATGGCTATGCGGACAATCCCACTCGGCACCGCCTACACTGTCTGGACCGGAATAGGGTCAATCGGAGCATTTATCGTTGGCGTTATAATGCTGGCCGAGCCGATCAACGCAACAAGGATCTTTGCGGTCGCACTCATTGTGTCCGGCCTGGTTTTGCTGAAACTATCAAGTTCCTAACCTCAAGACCCTAGAGGAACCTTGTTTTGTTAACAAAGTCGCTGATACCCGACTCGACTATTCGGGAGCCCCCCCCTTTCGCCCCAAGAAATGGCTCAGCTTGAGTAGATATTGACACGCAGAACAAAAGGGTACATTTATAAAATAATTATATTTTGCACTGATACTCTAATAACATCACAAAATAGCGCAATATCAATTCAATTTCATGAAATGCCGTTAATGCCTCAACACTATTCAACAACAATGTTTTATACCTATTATAAATATAATGCTCAGATACGCAAATAGTCTGTTACGACTGACTATTTCTTTATTACTGATATTCTGCGCTCATCCTATACCCAAAGAATGCGCTCAGGACACAGGGAATTTGATCCAATATAGTTCCAGCATGGCTCATTTCGGACCAGCCATTCTGGGATCGACGGTAGCAATTGTTGGATTGACTCCTAAAACAATATATAATTCACATGATAACTTTTTTCAACATGCATTAATTCTAGATCAAGCACTTATAAATTTAACGCAGCCGCTATTTTCTGTCCTCTTCAACGCTAGTGATTGTTTTTCCAATAAAATTTGGATTGATACAAAAGCTACTCGCGCACCTCCTATATTCTCCTAAATAAGTACCATATCTATCACCAATACAGCTAGCTGTAGAGGGTGATCCTTATTTAATTGAATAATGGAGTTGTTATGCAAAACAATATTGCACATCACGATCGCGCCACGCCGCAATCTCCCCAGCAAGAAATAGTCTATACACCGAAAAAATACAATTTAACTGAAAGTATTCAAATAATGCTGAAATTTTTTTCCGTACCAGTCATTATTTTTTTACTACTTTGGATTTTTGAATCACGTTAATATCGATAATTTATATTGTCACGTTTCAAAAATCTACTTGAGAAAGTATTTTTTTAGTAAGTTCAGTGTATTTAAAAGGAGATGTTATGTTTGGAATTGGCGTGCAAGAGTTGGTTGTAGTTCTCGTGATTGCACTTATTGTGTTTGGAGGAAAAAACCTTCCACAAATTGGTGCAGATATGGGACGGGCGATCATTAACTTTAAAAAGGGCATCTCTGAGCGACCAGTAGATGAGGAAAAACCGGTTGAGAGTGCCAAAAAAACGGAAGAAATTAAAAATCAATAACACAATTATTCCGGGCAGGTTTATTCACCACACCTACGTGCACCAGAATGACGAGGACCGCAGAAGCGGACCCGTAAATTAGCGCAATTGTTCGGACATAATCTTCCTGCAGATATCAGTTCAAGTATACCCTTTCCGGGCACAGCTATGGGCACGAGAAATCGTGCCCATAACTATTTGTTTTAGAGTTTTTGGGCACACTTGATGTTTACATCTAGATCTTTATTGGGCACGATTTCAGGCAAGAGACCCAAATTTCAATGCCGGAGACATCAATGAATGGACGCCACGTCGGATATGTTAGGGTGAGCACCCACGAGCAGAATACAGTCCGCCAACTGGCCGATTGCAAGGTCAATTTCTGGAAGGTCTATGAAGAGAAGGCTTCCGGTAAAAACACTGACAGGCCTGAGCTTCAGGACTGTCAGAAGTGGCTCAGTTTGTTTGAACAGATTCGCCTGATTTTTAGGTGGAATCTCCGCCATTCTTACATCGCCATTTTTACCTGGGGCATCTGTTC
>NZ_JADBGG010000055.1 GCF_014873765.1 Desulfomicrobium macestii
GAATGCATGATTTTCTCTGAATTGATTACGGCCAGGATGACGGCGATGTCAATTTTTGGCTCTGACGTCGGAAGGAATTTTTCAACATGCTGCTAAACCTTTGACCGCTGGCCAGGGCGTCATGCATGAAGTCAATGGACCAACATACATTCGCGCACGGCGGAACCGCCAGTGGTTGAGGGTTTCGCGAGGGCAGGCGCTTTTTGCCTTTGCGCCGGAGGTTCATCTTCAAAAGACAATATACCCGGTAGACGCGTTTATGGTTCCAGCGAAAACCGTGTCTGCGCAATACAGCGAACAGCTTGCCGAAACCGTAACGAGGATACCGGTCGGCCAGTCCCAGAAGCGCTTCAATGATCGGCGAATCATCTCTCGGTTTGGGCTCATACCGGTACACTGTCCGGCTAAGGCCCAGCGCAGCGCATGCCTGCCGTTCACTGAGGCCATGCTCGCCGTGCATGTAATCCGCTAAATCGCGCTTCTCGGCTGGCCTCAGAGCTTTTTTGCGATGACGTCCTTCAATGCCTCGTTTTCGAGACTGAGATTGGCGAACATGCGCTTGAGCTTGCTGTTCTCTTCTTCAAGCTCTTTGAGCCTGCGGATATCAGAGGCTTCCATGCCGCCGAACTTGGCCTTCCACTGGTAGTAGGTGGCCTGGCTAACGCCGTGTTCGCGGCAAATATCGGCAACCTTGCGACCGCCATCCGCTTCCTTCAAAATCCGAATGATCTGGCTCTCCGAAAATCGAGATTTCTTCATCTTGCCCTCCGTGAGGCAATCTTTACCAGAAATCTCTATTTTTCAATGGCCCGGTTTTACGGGAAGGCTACAGTAGTAGGCGTTTAGTTTAGCTTACTGGTCTTTCTGGTCCATTATTGATGTCTCCTGCGGCCTCATTACTTTTTCTAACCTAAAATTGCGAATGCTGCGAGAAATTTTTACACACTTACTAATAGTTCAACAGTTTACCTACAAGCACTGGTCCCTTAGCAACTTGATCAGTAGCCCCTAACACATTAAATTCGTCCAAAACAATTTTCATTGATTCTTTTAAAATCTCTTTTGAAATATCAACTTTTGGTAATTGCGCAAGATTGCTCTCTATATTCATCGCACCACCTACAAGCTTTATACTAACAACCATTGCAACATAAAATTTAATGTTTGTTATAATCTTCCTTTCTAACTGAATATCGCAATTTTCAGGCTTTAAAAAAAACTCAACTGATTTCATTATTTGGATTGTTTTTAAATATATATCTATAGATTTATCCAAGCTAAATATTTTTTTATACTCTGTGTCAGAATTTATTAACGTTGAAGGTCTTGCTCTAGCGCTATCTGGTTTTAATAATGTTATAGCCATCATAGATTGCGCCATATATGGTATACTTATTATTTTAGCTACCGGCATGCCTTGATTTTTATAATAGTTTTTCTTTCTGTCGTAATAAAATCCGTTAGCTTTTAAAAAATCTTCAATATTTCTATGAATATCATCAGAGCTTCTCAATGATGCTGGTGGAATTGAAGTCTGGCTATTGGTTGCTCGAATAATTCTATCTCTTGCTTCCTCATTCTCTTCACAAATAACTCTCACAAGCACAGCTCTGTCGTCGCCTTCATGATTTTCTAATTGCGAAAAATGCTGATATATTTCATGCGATGTTTGCAATCCGTTAACTATCTGAGGATCTTCTATAGTAAGTTGCTTTCCAGCCATAACTGCTTTAGGAGTTATGATTGTTACACCATTATTCAAATACCAAAAATTTTCTGATTCCTTATTTTCAAGCGTTTTTCTTATGCCTGTATTCACAACAACACTTCCTTGATAGTCCCTTACATTCGATTCAAAAATGCTGCGTGCTAATGAGCCAAAATCTGATATAAACTCATAGTATTTTGACAAGCTAACTAGGCAAAGATAACTTCCTGCAGTTGTTCCAATCGGCGACTCATCAACTTCAAGCACCCTTGAAGTTGATGGTACATTTCTAGTCATTTCAAGAAGTTCAGCTGCGCCTACGAACTCAAATGAAAACTGAGCACCACCGAACATTTTAATGATATCTTCTTGGAGCTTCGAAACTTTCCCCTGAACATTCGGATGAACTTCAGCGCCTTGAGTAGTGTAAAAATAACGGATTTCAATCTTTGGGAATGCCCTTGCAAGTTTTGAATATGCATCTCTGAATAGTTTTACCTTATCGATCAATTCAGCATTATATCTTTTTGAAAAGTTGTCTGGATTGTTTGCTAAATTAAAAAGGTCTTGAGCAGACTCACGGAACTTAATAATAGCATCTTCTTTAAATGACGTGGAAGTTTTCGATTGAATTATAATCAATTCTATGTGATTTTTTTTCTGATTAGAGTTTACTAAAGTATCTTCCTTTAACAGTTCACCATTGATAAAAGTATAAATTGAGTCGACACCCCCATCTCCGCCATCACCGACAATGCCGTAAGTAATATCGTCATAACTCAGGTCATAATTTTTCAATATTTCCGAAGCTGAATATATTTCGAAATATTCCGACAGTGAAATCTCATCATTAGATTCCGCGCATCGCTCTTTTATAATTTGAGCAAGAATTATTTGGTCATTTGTCATTTTAGCTATCTCAATTCCTTATTCGTAATTTTTAACAAAATCAGTGTCAGAAGTTAAATTTAAATTACTACAACTTTTCAATTTTACTTTCTAACTTTAAAATAGTGCAAATGTCAGAACGATAAATTGTGCTCAATTTAGCCGAATTCACAGGAAGCAAAGGGTCAGGTCTGTTTTTGACGAAAGCTTCTTGCCCCCCTAATATTTTTGCAGCGTTTCCCTTCTCAACTCCCCTGCTTCTTTCTCTGTAAGGATACCTGCCGATCTCCACTGCTCAATTGTTTCAAGGTCACGTTTGAGGTCAGCTTTCAAGGGCCCTGCTGGATGGGAAGAAGTTGTGGAGTGTTGGGAAGAAGCGCCTTTAGAAGCCCCGCACCGGTTTGCCTCAATGGCCTTGCGCACTGCCTCTTTTTCTCCGCGCACATTTGCCAGTTCAGCGGCTTCTATCCCGTCACCGTTGCCATACCCAATCCAAAACGCTTGCATCATGCTAGACTTTCGCCGCTGCTCTTGAGCCGTTGCCAGCTGATTCTCCCGCCGAGCCAGTGAACTCAATTCTGCGGAGAGTTGTTCGCACGTGAAATTTTGGTATTGAAGTTCTGAAGTGTAGGATCCGGATATTTGAGAAGGAGGTGTTGCCAGGTTGAAGCACCCCGTCAGGAAAAGAAAGGAAAGAACCAATGCGATGGATACTTTTTTCATGTGTGCCCTCCGTAAATACGTGAATCAATGGGCGGCCAGATAGCACAGCTAAATAGGAAAAGCAGCAAAAAAAGTTGTCATACATTTGGGCGCACTGATCCGCCCAATATGCATCTCGAATGACATGAAAAATTTGGAACCAACGCGGCTACCATCAAAGTCTACATTGGCAACCACCCCGCCGCGGCCATGGTCAGGCAAACCGGTAGCAGCACGGCTGCAAACAGGATCATGCGTTTGCGCGACTTCCGTGCGCACTCCTTGCAGTGACGTTGATCGTCGTTCATCAAATTCAATCCACATTTCGGACATGCGAGTATTGTCATAGAGCCCCCTTTTTTTTGGGACATCTCTAGCAAACCTATGCAATCCGTTAAATGGGTAACAATTCGAATGAGCAATAACTGAATCTACGAGTTACTACTTATTTCGAGTAGACTTGTTCTTTGTTACGCAGAGCAGGGCAAAAGAACGCAGGCTTGCCCATTTTAGCCGATAGTCGAGGCGAAATTTTCTTTCCTGCGGCCACCCCAAACCTCAATCAACCGCGCACTTCGTAGATAGCTATGCGCACTTTCTGCTGCCAGAAACCCCTTCAGATACCCAAAAACTCTTGTGTCATACAGCTCGCATGGGCTATGGCACTGAAAATTTTGTTGCGGACAGCGAAGACGCATGAACTCTTACAAATTCATGCTCGTCAACAATGCTGATCCAAATTTCACAGGATTTATCACAAGGCGCGTCCTGTACCTATAGGGTGTTGCCGAACTTTGGTTTTGAAATCAAACACTGCGACAATGGAAATAAAACACCGCTACGCGCTCGATCAAAATGACCAACTCATTGACGTTGACGACTTAGAACGCTCGTCAGTTCCGGCAGGGATGGTATTCAAATGTATTGGTTGCGGTGGAGACCAAGTTGCCTGCCTCGGCAAGATCAGACAAAAATATTTTAAGCATAAGAACACTACGCTCACCTGCGCTGACGAGACATACTTGCACCAACTCGCCAAGCGAGTATTTTATGCAGAATACATAAAGTGCCTTGAAACAAAAAAACCGTTTTATTTGTCCATCCCTGAAGATGTTGTTTGCAAACATTGCGAACAACAATACAAATTTACATGCAGTCACATGATCAACGTCGACCATGATTTAACAAAATATTTTGACAAAATATATCTTGAAAAGCATCACAATGGATTTATTGCTGACGTACTTTTGCAGTCAGAGAGGAACGGAATTCTTTTTGTAGAATTCGCTGTTACCCATAGATGTGAAGAAGAGAAACTAAACAGCGGAATACGAATTCTTGAATATACAATATCTGAAGAATTTGACATTAATTCTATAAAGGCTCACAAATTTAGATCCAATGATTATAAAATTCAATTACATAATTTCAGATCACGCGCTCAAAAACAATCTATCCACAATAAAAACTGTAAACAATTAATAAACGTATTTCTTATATCAAACAATCAGAAAGCTATTCTTCATGAAATTAAAGCAAATATTGACATGAAGAGCCAAATTCGAGGCAATCCACCTTATGTTGAGGTACTGGGTATAAAATATGGAAACAAACAAGCCCAAACACTACTGTTCATAAAAAAAGTTAGAGAAGCGAATTTCAACAAAATACCTATCAAAAACTGCTACCTATGCAAATTTCACGGAATTAATGGTGTTGATAACGCAGTTTTTTGTAAACTTAAAAAATTACCTACGCCATCAAATGCCGCAGCTGATTGCGGGAAATACTCTCCAATGAAGAGCATGGAAGAGTGCGTAGCTTTGGACGCCAAAAACGAAGAAGCGGCAAGGAAATTCAAACCGCGCAATATGATGCGCAGACGATCTTCATGGTCACAAAATTATTGACTCATCCGCCCTTGGCGTCGCATCCATTTCGCCATCATCAGCTGAAAAATAAGGACAATTCATGATTACTGGCGAAATCAAATCCAAGGTCGACCGCATTTGGGATACGATGTGGTCTGGCGGTATTTCCAACCCGCTTTCGGTCATCGAGCAGTTAACCTATCTGCTTTTTATCAAACGCCTCGACGAGCTGCACACTCTCAAGGAGCGTAAGGCCGCGCGAACCGGCAAGCCTATCGAAGAGCCGATTTTTTCGGCGGATCAGGACGCATTGCGCTGGTCGCGTTTCAAGGAGACGGCCCCGGAATCCATGTACGAGATGGTGCGTGACCAGGTCTTTCCCTTCATCAAAATCTTGGGGCAGAACGGCAATGCGGATGGCGAAGGCGATTCGACCTATACCCACCACATGAAGGACGCCATGTTCATGATGCCGACGCCCCGCGTGCTGGCCAACGTGGTGGACCAACTCGACAGCATCGACATGGCGGACAGCGACACCAAGGGCGACCTTTACGAATACATGCTTGGCAAGATCGCCACCGCCGGACAAAACGGCCAATTCCGCACCCCGCGCCACATCATCAAGCTGATGGTGGACATGACCGCCCCCACGCCCAAGGACAAAATTTGTGACCCTGCCTGCGGCACGGCGGGATTTCTCATCGCCGCCTCGGAATATATGGTCGCCCACCACAGCGACACTATTTACAAGGATGCTGAAGCCCGGCGTCGCTTCAACGAAGGCACTTTCCACGGTTACGACTTCGATTCCACCATGCTGCGCATCGGCAGCATGAACATGCTCCTGCACGGCGTTGAGAACCCGGACATCCGCTACAAGGATTCCCTGGCCCAGGCCGATGAGGACGATGCAGAAAAATACTCCCTCATTCTGGCCAACCCACCGTTTGCCGGCAGCCTGGATTACGAGTCCACCGCCAAAGACCTGCAGCAGATCGTCAAGACCAAGAAGACGGAGCTCCTTTTCATGGCTCTCTTCCTGCGTCTGCTCCAGACCGGCGGCCGGGCCGCCGTCATCGTGCCTGACGGCGTGCTCTTTGGCTCATCCAAGGCACACAAAGCCCTGCGCGAAATCCTGGTCGAAAATCAAAAGCTCGACGCTATCATCTCCATGCCTTCAGGCGTGTTCAGGCCTTACGCTGGCGTGTCCACAGCCATCGTACTTTTCACCAAGACCAACTCCGGCGGTACAGACAACGTCTGGTTTTACGACATGCAGGCGGATGGCTTTTCACTGGACGACAAACGCACCCTACAACCCGACAAGACCGACCTGCCGGACATTCTGGCCCGCTGGCTAAACCGTAAGGGGGAGGCAGAGCGTGCGCGTACAGAGCGCAGCTTCCTCGTGCCTAAGAATGAAATCGCAGGTAACGACTATGACCTATCCATTAACCGCTACAAGGAAGTGGAGCACGAGACTGTCGAGCATGACTCACCGAAGGTAATTTTGACTCGACTGGCAACACTGGAACAGGAGATTGCCGAGGGGCGGATGCTACTGGAGGAGTTGTTGGGATGAGTACTTTTGTGCCACTTCACAAAGTTGCGGAAGTCAATCCACGGCTCAAAGCAGGCAGTCTGCCACTCGACGCTCCTGTGTCATTCATTCCGATGTCTGCAGTATCTGAACTGACAAAAAGAATTGTTTCTGCTGATGCCCGAAGCTACGCTGAAGTCAAAACTGGTTATACATATTTTGAAGAAGGCGACGTTATTGTCGCTAAAATTACACCATGTTTTGAAAATGGTAAAATGGCCTTAGCTTATAATTTACCACATTCCATAGCTTTCGGATCAACTGAATTTCATGTGTTTCGGGCCGGAGAAAAAATTTTAAATTCGTATCTTTTTCATTTTTTACAATCACCTAAAGTCCAAACAAACGGCGCAGCACAAATGAAAGGCGCTGCTGGACAGAAACGAGTTCCAGCGGATTATTACAAAACACTCCAAATCCCCCTCCCCCCCCTTCCCGAACAAAAGCGGATTGCGGCGATTCTGGATGCAGCGGACTCCATGCGGGCCAAACGCCGCGAGTCCTTGCACCAGCTTGATCTACTCCTTCAATCCACCTTTCTCGATATGTTTGGGGATACGGTGACCAATTCGAAGGGGTGGAAACTTGTCTCAATGGAATCCATCGTCGGCGGATCATTTCGGAACGGTTTATCCGCCTCGACACATGGCACAATTGAAGGCAAAGTTTTAACACTTTCCTCTATTACTTCAGGGAGATTTGATGGCTCATTTTGGAAGTCAGTTAAATTTGATCGTCAACCATCAGAAAATCAAATGCTTTCATCTGACACATTTTTAATCTGTAGGGGAAATGGCAATAAAGCCATGGTTGGAATTGGTGTCTTTCCAACTAATTCAAATAGCGAAATAACTTTTCCGGATACAATAATTGCTTCAACTCCAGATAAAAGTAAAATTTTACCTGCCTACCTCCAACATATTTGGGCTTCTCAGATGGTACGCAGTCAAATTATCGCAGGAGCTCGCACTACTAATGGAACATACAAAATTAATCAAAGCGTTCTTAGTGGTATCAAGTTTCCTCTCCCACCCATTGACCTCCAACGCAGCTTCGCCACCATCGTCGAAGCCGTCGAGAAACAAAAAGACCGATTACGCGCCCATCTGGCCGAGTTAGATACGCTCTTCGCCTCCCTGCAACACCGGGCCTTCAACGGAGAACTATAAGCCATGAGCAACTTTGCCTTCCTGCCTGTCGAATTCCACACCATTGCGGAGTCCGCATCCAAGGCGGAAGGCTATATTCTGAGCGATCCGCGTTCAGCCTGCTTCCAGGCCCGTTTTACTCTGGAAGCAATCATCCACTGGCTGTACCGGTACGATTCCAGCCTGCGCATGCCTTACGACCAAACGCTCGGCGCCCTGCTGCACGAGCCCTGCTTGCAGAACCTGCTGCCCGAGGCGGTGTTCCAGAAGGCGCGAATCATCCAAAAAATGGGCAACCAGGCCGTGCACAACTCCCGCCCGGTGAGCCAGCAGGACGCCATGCAGGTGGTCAGGGAACTGCATCATTGCTGCTATTGGCTGGTGCGGACCTATACGCCAAACGCTTCGCGCGATGGCGCGGCCTGGCAAGAGAGCCGCGTACCCCAGCCTGTCAGCGGGGCCGATGTGGTTCCGCGCGCAAAACTTGAAGAGCTCGAAAAGCAACTGGCCGAACAGAACGAGGCCGCCCTCAAGCGCCAACAGGAACGCGACTCCTTGGATGCCGAGCTGCAGACCGTGCGTGAGCAGTTGGCCCGGATCCGCGCCGCCAGTCAGCAGCAGCCTGACCCTCACGACTATTCCGAGGCCCAGACCCGCCAGTATCTCATTGATGTGGACATGCGCCGTGCCGGCTGGCCTCTGGATCGCAAGCAGGACAGGGAATACGAGGTTTGCGGCATGCCCAACGTCCAGAACGTCGGTTTTGCCGACTACGTGCTCTGGGGCGATGACGGCAAACCGCTGGGCGTGGTCGAGGCCAAAAGGAGCACAGGCGACCCGGCCGTAGGCCAGCAGCAGGCCAAACTATACGCTGACTGTCTGGAAAAAATGCACGGTCAGCGGCCAATCATTTTTTACACCAACGGTTACAAAACCTGGATGTGGGACGACACCGCCTACCCGGCACGCCGGGTGGCCGGATTCCTCAAGAAGGACGAGCTGGCCCGCCTGATCTTGCGCCGTACCCAGCGCCAGCCTTTGGATGTCGCCCAGGTCAAGGATGCCATTGTCGAGCGCTACTACCAGAAGCGGGCCATCGGCAGCATTTTCGGACAATTCACCACGGCCCGGCGCAAGGCGCTCCTGGTCATGGCCACGGGCACGGGCAAAACCCGCACCGCCATCGCCCTGGTGGACGTACTGCAACGGGCAGGATGGGTGAAACGAGCGCTGTTTCTGGCAGACCGCATTTCCCTGGTGAATCAGACCACAAATGCCTTCAAAGCCCATTTGCCCGAATCCAGTCCCGTGAACCTTGTCACCGAAAAGGGCACCGAGGGCCGGGTTTATGTAAGCACCTACCCGACCATGATGGGCCTCATCAATGAAACCAAGGGCACCGAGGCCCGCTTCGGAGTCGGCCATTTCGACCTGGTGATCATCGACGAAGCCCACCGCTCAGTGTACCAGAAGTATGGTGCGATCTTCCGCTATTTTGATTCGCTCCTCGTCGGCCTGACCGCTACTCCGCGCGAAGAGGTGGACAAAAACACCTACGAACTTTTCGATCTGGAACCTGGCGTGCCAACCGATGCCTACGAACTAACCATGGCCGTAGCAGACGGCTTTTTGGTGCCCCCACGCGTACAGCAGGTTGATTTGAAATTTCCGCGCGAGGGTATCGACTACAGCTCGCTCAGCAGCGAGGAAAAGGAGCAGTGGGAGTCCTTGGACTGGGGCGACAACGTCGACGAGAATGGCTTGCCCAACCGCGTCAACGCCGCTTCCATCAACAACTGGCTCTTCAACAAGGATACGGTCGACAAGGTGCTCCAGCACCTCATGCAGCACGGGCACACCGTCGCAGGCGGGGACAGACTGGCCAAGACCATCATCTTCGCTCGCAACCACGAGCATGCGAAATTCATCGAAGAGCGCTTCAATCACCATTACCCACACCATGCAGGGCACTTCGCCCGCATCATCGACAATTACGCCAAGTACCCCCAGAGCCTGCTCGATGACTTTTCCCAAAAGGACAAGGCGCCGCATATTGCCATATCCGTAGATATGCTCGACACCGGCATAGACGTGCCCGAGGTAGCCAACCTGGTGTTTTTCAAGCCGGTCTATTCCAAGATCAAATTCTGGCAGATGATCGGGCGCGGCACTCGCCTGTGCCCGGGACTGTTTGGACCGGATGCGGACAAGGAAGATTTTCGCGTATTCGACTTCTGTTTCAATTTTGATTTCTTCCGCCAAAATCCGGACGGCATCAAAACCGGCGGCACCCCCCCGCTGGGCACGCGCCTCTTCCAGGCCCGTGTCCAACTGCTCTGCCATGTCCAGAAGAACCCGGACCTGGATCCGGACGCCGCCCTGCACACGTCACTCGCTGATGCCCTGCACCGGGAAGTGGCGTCCATGGTGAAAGAAAACTTCATCGTACGCATGCATCTGCAGGCAGTCGAACGCTTCCAGAATCGCGATGCCTGGAAAGACTTAACCGGATCCGACCACGCAACCCTGCATCGGGAAGTGGCGGGCCTGCCCAACCAGTTGGAAGAAGAAAGCATCGAGCCCCGCCTGTTCGACCTGACCATCCTGCGTATGCAGTTGGCCCTGGTCGAAGACGATCCTCAGACATTCGAACACCGCCGCAAAAGGGTGATCGAGATTGCAAGCCTCCTGGAAGAAAAGACCGCCATCCCTGCGGTGGCCGCTCAACTTGAGTACCTATCCGCCGTTCAGGACACCGTGTTTTGGGACGGGATGAACCTGGCGATGCTGGAGGATATGCGCCTGCGCCTGCGTGAACTGGTGGCCTTTCTCGACAAAAAGACCCGCACGCTCGTGTACACCGATTTCAAGGACGAGGTCACGGGCGTGACGGATGGCGAGCTCATCCCCATGCCCAAGATGACGGGCTTGCAGTATGAGAAGAAGGTCAAGGACTACCTACGCAACCACCTGGACAACATTGTGATCCATCGCCTGCGTACCAACCAGCCCCTCACGCCCCTAGATCTGCAGGGTCTTGAGGACGCATTGGAGGAAATAGGCAACGGCGACGGCCAAACGCTCCTCTCCGGCCTTCTGGTCCGAAGCGGCGCGCCTTCGTTGGCGTATTTCGTGCGCAGCCTCGTGGGCATGGACCGCGCAGCCGCGCAGGCCGCTTTTTCCGAATTCCTCTCCGACCGCAGCATGACCGACCAACAAATCCGCTTCATCGAAATGATCATCGACCAGCTCACAGCCAGAGGCGTAATGACCGCCGACGCCCTGTATGAACCCCCATTCAGCAACCTGCACGCAGGCGGACCGGATGAACTATTTGCAGGCAAGGAAAAAATTATTGAGGGGATTTTTGAGAAGCTGGATGAGGTGAATTCTGAATTTAGAATGAGTTTTGGTTGAATAATAAAGTTAATACCATATGTAATTTTTCTAATTTTTTTGGAGTGTTGATTTATGGAATCATTTCGAGAAGATGTAGCTTTTTTAGAATTGAAAAAAAGAACATTTGAAATAAATTCATATAGCGATCCTATAAATGAGGCAAATACAAGGCTTAAAATTATTGATGTAATTATATTTGATGTTCTGCTTTGGAAAAAATCATCTGTAGATGTTGAAAAATATTGTCGAGCTGAAGGTTATGCAGATTATGTATTTTATATTAATAAAAAACCAGTGCTAGTGTTGGAGGCAAAAAAATCTGGTGCTACATTTGCGTTGCCTGTAAGAAAATTTGAAAATAGACCTTATTTGTTTGGTATACTGGCGAGTGAATCTAAGTCAGCAGCAGCTGCTTTGCAGCAAGCCATTGGATATGCTGCAACTCTTGGCGCTAGATACGTTGCAATATCTAATGGATTACAGTGGTTTTTTACTGTGACTTTTGTTCCAGATCAAGATCTTGATCAGCGACTTGTTTATGTGTTTGAATCCTTTGACGCAATCTGTAGTCGATTTTCTAAATTTTGTAACTGCTTTAGTGAAGCAGGTTTGATGCTCAATGCAGTTTGCTCCGAATTGAATGACAATTTGAAACAGCCAGCTCCAGCAAAACCGTCAAGTCGCATACATGGTTACCCTGCACCTGCTTCTCGTAATATATTTCAGAATGAACTTTCTTATATCCTTGATTATGTCTGGCAGGTCATGTCCCAAGATGAGGGAACAATTCAATTTGTTGAACATTGTTATGTGAGTCCAGATACTCATGGTGACGTTATGTCTTTAGTTCGTAACTTATTAGAGAAGCGAAAAAAAGAGGACGAAATCTTAAGATCAGTCGAAGTTTGTACTATTGATAAACTTCCGCATAAAATGGCGCATTTGCCTTCAGAGAGACCTTTTGTTGTACTTGGTGAGATTGGTAGGGGTAAATCTTCATTTCTAAAATATCTCAGATTTGTTGCTGCAAAAGAATCTTTGTCTAATTATATTCAAATTGAATTAAATTTTTTAGATCGTCCAGATAATGCAATTGATATCCCATTATTTATATACGAAGAAATTTATAGGCAACTCCATGAAAATTATGAGATAAATATATATGACAACAATTTTGTTCGAGGAGTATTAAATCTCGAAATTAAAAATCTTACAAATACTTTAGAAGGAAAATATTACGAAGAAGATGATAGACTTTACAAAGAATTTGAACTCAAAAAAATTCAAGAGTGGGTTTCAGATAAACATACGTATTTAGCAAAAGTATTCCATCATTTAAAAAGAGGTCGACTTAAGTCAATTGCACTATTTCTTGATAATTTAGATCGACGACACACGGATTTGCAAGAGACTGCATTTCTTAAAGCGTCTGCTATGGCCCGAGACTGGGCAAGTATGGTGTTTATATGTCTTCGCCCAGAGACATTTTACAGATCGCAGCAAGCAGGTGTAATGGATACTATTGCGCCAATAACGTTTACAGTGGGGCAACCAGACATATCACTCGTCTTGAAAAGACGATTTGCTTATGCAAAAGCAATAGCTGAAGGTAGTCAATTTGAGAGCACCCCAAGTTTTCGAGCAGTTCCTGGCAGAGAAATATGTCTCGATTTGCCAAGGGTTGCTAAGATATTCGAATCGTGTGAATTCGCAGCAAGAAAAAAATATGGAATAATTCCAGTTCTTGAAGCTGTTTCAAATGGTAATATCAGGCAACTATTAGAGCTTGCACGCCGAATAATATCAAGTGGTCATTTAGATACAAAAAAGATTATAGGCAAAATTGAAGAATCTGGAAGTTATGCCATACCTGATTTTGAAGGTATAAAGACTTTGTTATTTGGGGATTATATGCATTTCGATGCAGAAAAATCTCAATTTATTAATTTGTTTGACATTCGTCATGCAGACCCAAGCGAACATTTTGTTAGACTTTCTGTATTGAGTTATCTTTCGAAGATCCCTATCGATGCAGATTATTATCTTGGTTATATCGATGAGTCGACAATTTATGATTATTTATCATCTCTTGGCTATTCAAGGTCTGTTTCTGAATATACGATCAGATATTTAGCTGAAAAAAATTGTATTAGATATTTTATGATGAATGGTGAAAAAACTAGATATGATAATAGAGTTAGAATTACGCCTCTTGGGAGATTTCATTTGTTTTCTTTAATTCATACATTTCAGTATTTAGATGCTATAATAATTGATACACCAATTTTAGATGCAATTAGTTGGGATATTTTTTCTGATTCGGACATTATTAAAAGGTTGCTTAGAACTGAGAAATTTTTATTCTATTTGGATTCTAAGTCTATATATATCCAAGATCCTGTTCTGAATTCTGAGTGGAAAGAAATTATTGAAACGGCAAAAAAGAATATTAAAGAAATTAGAGATCGAATTTAATATACTTAAATCAAGTCATTGTGAGATTATTAGTCTATCCGACGAAGAATTATCCGTCACACTCCCATGACCTTGGCCACGTCCGTTGTCAGATCCCAGTCCGGGTCCTTGAACAGGAAACACCCAGTTCAACCACGGCCTAACCTCTACCTCTGCCCAGCACAGTCGACGAGCAACTCGGCTAAGTCTATCGTTCAGACCCGAAGCAACACATTGACCACTTGGTGATTCATGGCACCTGACCAAGACACTGATATCGTTTCCTCCGGCGTGGTCCACTTGTGGGTCAACCCGCCGAGCACTCCTACACCACTTACCTGTCGTGCCGTGCGTTTTGCGGTTGGTACACCCGACGCGGCGAGTACAAACTCATGGCGTGTTTGGACGCGCCGAGATGATGCATACATCGCGTGTAGGGACAACTTCCGAGAGTTCAAAGTCAGCTTGCATGCTTCAGGTAAGTGGCGGCTGGGCTTCACATCTACAGCAATTGAAGTACGCCCTGACCTCATTGCTACAGGGAGTGATCGAGCGTGGCACAAATGGACACCAGATTTTTCCGATCCGACAAGGGCAATCATTGCATTTCAGTTGCTGGTACCTGCAGAAGGTCTCTACTTGACGAGAGACCAGCGCGGTGCTTGGCCGCCTTCAGTAGTTTTCGTCGAGCCACTGGGGGTAGCTAACCATGTGACAATTGTCTCGGTGGTCGTAGTGCCAGGCAAAGAACACCTACAGGACAAAGGTGCGCTACTCGCAGTGCTGCCATTAGGAGCGCACCGAACAGTGCAGGTCTTCGGGTCATACCAGTCAGACGAGTATATTCGACCAATGCTGTTAAAGGGGCATGAGAAGGCGCGCAGGTTCAACGGTCAGGTGCTACCAAAGACTGGCGTAATCATGTTGATCGGCATTCGACCGGAGGGGATACCTTGGCTATCCGCCTTGCCAGCGTGATTGGAACACAGTCTATTACAGGATTCTTACGACATGCCTCCACTGTTGATCAGCACCCCTATGAAGCCAAAACGTCGGCACCCTAATGGAGCCAGTTCATCGGCACCCTTAATGGAGCCACTTGGTGTGCACCCCTAA
>NZ_JADBGG010000056.1 GCF_014873765.1 Desulfomicrobium macestii
CGATGAGGAAATGGCCAACTGGAGAGCCGTGTGCGGGAGAACCGCACGCACGGTTCGGAGGGAGGGGAGGGGAAACCCTTCCCTACCCCTATCGTCTCTTGGCGGTGATGTGTTTGACCGGACGTCACTGTAAAAATGTTGCGAGTGACCCTGAAAGTCATTCCTGCGAAGGCAGGAATCCATCTTCAAGCATTTTAAAAATGTATGGCCCCCCTTCTTCAAGGGGATGACGACCTTTTGTAGTGATGTCATAAAAGGAAACAGATGAAAGTCCTCACCGTCTTCGGCACCCGGCCCGAAGCCATCAAGATGGCCCCAGTGGTCAAGGCGCTTGCCGCCGACTCCGCTTTCGACGCCAAGGTCTGCGTCACGGGTCAGCATCGCCACATGCTCGACCAGGTGCTGGAACTTTTCGGCATACAGCCGGACTTCGACCTTGATCTCATGCAGCCCGATCAGGATCTCTTCGACATTTCCTGCCGTGTCATGAACGGGATGCGCGATGTCTTCAGGCAGTGGCGTCCTGACATGGTGCTTGTGCACGGCGACACCACGACCTCCTTTGCCGCGAGCCTTTCGGCATTTTACGCCAGGATTCGGGTCGGCCATGTGGAAGCCGGGCTGCGCACCTACGACAAATATTCTCCCTGGCCCGAAGAAATGAACCGCCGCCTGACCGGCTCCCTGGCCGACCTGCATTTCGCCCCCACGCCCGCCGCGCGCTTGAATCTGCTGCAGGAGAGCGTGCCCGATGCCGCCATCCATGTCACCGGCAACACCGTCATCGACGCCTTGCTCGACGTGGTGCGCAGGCTGCAGGGCGATGCCGGTCTGCGCGGCGAGATGGAGAAGCGCTTCGGCTTTCTCGACCCCGCGAAACGTCTCGTCCTCGTCACCGGGCACCGGCGGGAGAATTTCGGCCCGGGCTTCGAGAACATCTGCCGCGCCTTGGGCGACATCGCCGCGCGAGGCGATGTGCAGATCGTCTATCCGGTGCACCTGAACCCGAACGTGCAGGATCCCGTCCGCCGCATTCTGGCCGAAACGCAAGACGTTTTCCTGCTCGAACCCCTCGATTATCTGCCTTTCGTGTACCTGCTGGATCGCAGCGCCCTCGTCATCACGGATTCCGGCGGCGTGCAGGAGGAGGCCCCATCCCTGGGCAAGCCCGTTTTGGTCATGCGCGAGGCCACCGAGCGCCCGGAAGCCCTGGAGGCCGGGACGGTCAGGCTTGTGGGTGCGGATCGGGAAAAAATAGTCCGCGAGGCCCGTCGCCTGCTGGATGACGAAAGCGCGCGCCAAGCCATGTCCCGCGTGCACAATCCCTACGGCGACGGCAAGGCCGCCCAGCGAATCCGGGAGTGTCTGCTGGCCGAAGTCAATCTCAAAATGAGCCCGACACTGCGTCTGTACCAGGCTTTTTCCGCTGGCGCGGCCAAGCCGGAAAATTTCGGCCGGGATGCTTTGCCGCGCCGGGTGTCGAACAATCGCATGGATTTGCTGAAGTAGCCCATGTTCAACACCATTTCCATGATCGGCCTTGGCTACATCGGCCTGCCCACGGCGACGCTCTTTGCCTCGCGCAGGAAGAAGGTCATCGGCGTGGACGTCAACCAACATGCCGTGGACACCATCAACCAGGGCAAGATCCACATCGTGGAGCCGGACCTGGACATGCTGGTCCAGGCGGCGGTGGCGTCCGGCTACCTGCGGGCCACCACGGTTCCGGAGCCGGCCGACGCCTTCCTCATCGCCGTGCCGACTCCGTTCACGGACGGGCACAAGCCGGATCTGAGCTGCGTCCGGGCCGCGGCACAGGCCATCGCCCCGGTGCTCAGAAAGGACAACCTGGTCATCCTGGAATCGACCTCGCCGGTGGGCACCACGGAAAAGCTGGCCCGGTGGCTGGCAGAAGCCCGGCCGGACCTGACCTTCCCCCAGCAGGCCGGGGAGGCGGCGGACGTGCAGATCGCCTACTGCCCCGAACGGGTGTTGCCGGGCCGGGTGGTGCACGAACTGGTGGACAACGACCGGGTCATCGGAGGCATGACCAGGGCAGCCACCTTCATGGCCGCGACCCTGTACAAGATCTTTGTGCGCGGCGACCTCATCGCCACCAATGTGCGCACGGCCGAGATGTGCAAGCTGGCCGAGAACAGCTTTCGGGACGTGAACATCGCCTTTGCCAACGAGCTGTCCATGATCTGCGACAGGCTGGACATCGATGTGCACGAACTCATCCGCCTGGCCAACCGCCACCCGCGCGTGAACATCCTGCAACCGGGGGCCGGGGTGGGCGGGCACTGCATCGCCGTGGACCCGTGGTTCATCGTCGACCAGACGCCCGAGGAGGCCCGCCTGATCCGCACGGCCCGCGAGGTCAACGACAGGAAGATCGCCTGGGTCCTGGAAAAGGTCGGGCAAGTGGCCGCCGCCGGTCCCGGCAGCGTGAAGATCGCCTGCCTGGGGCTGGCCTACAAGGCCGACGTGGACGATCTGCGCGAAAGCCCGGCCCTGTCCATTGTCCAGGCCCTGGCCGATTCGTTTCCCGGGTGCCTGGCCGTTGTTGAGCCGCACATCGACATCCTGCCGGAATCGCTGCGCGAGAAGGGGGTGGCCAAAATGGAGCTGAAGGAATCTCTCGAATGGGCAACCGTTGTCGTGACTCTTGTGGGGCACAGGCAATTCAAGTCCATCTGTTTCGATCATTACGACGATACGTGTATCGTTGATGTCGCCGGAATAAGGAAGAACCAAGCATGACTGACACACAGACCGCAACGTCGCAGCCGGTTGAGGCTGAATTTCAGGCCAGGTTGAAAGACCTGGAAGAGGAAAACGAGCTTCTGCTCCTGCAACTCCATCAGGTGCAGGAAGAGCTCGAAAGATATTTTTTGAAATGTCAGGATCTTGAGAGGGGAGGCGCTAGCGCCTGGACCGGAACGGCATCGGCTGGGGGTTGGGTGGATGACGAGTTGCCGTCAGTGCAGGCCGAAGTCTCGCGGCTGACCGCCCTGGTCGAGACGCAGACGCGGCTGCGCGACATAGAATCGAAGAATGCCCTCAATGCCCGGCTCGGGGATATCCTGATCCAGAGCGTTTCGCCTTCCGGCAGCATTGTGGGCCTGCCGGCCAAGCTGCTGGGGATCTGGCGGGCGTCCAAAGCAGAGCAGCCTTCGGCGGCGTTGGGCGGGAAGAATTTCGACAAGGTCATCGAGGCGTTCCAGAAGGGTGGCCTGGAGCCCGTAAACCAGTTGCTTGCAGCGGAGCCCGCGCCCGAGATGCGGGCCAAGGCGTACACGGCCCTGGCCCGCCATCAGATGAAGAACGGGCTTTTCATGGATGCCGCCCTGTCCGCCAGACGCGCCTACGAAGAGGAGCCCAAGCCTTTCCGTCTGAAATGGCTGGCGTTCCGCCTGCATGACGCGGGAGAGGTTGCCGAGGCCGACGCCTGCCTTTCTCTCCTGCCCCAGGACACTCCGTTCAGCGATTCCGAGGCGCGTCAGCGCGATCAGGTGCGCTACGAAGCCAAAAGCCTTCGCCTGCGCGACGCCAAGCAGAAGACCGGCTTCGAGTCGCGACGCCAGGCAATGGAAAGTCAGGTGCAGTCGCTTCGCCGCGAGTGCGATAAACACGTCAAGCTGGCGGCCGAGCGAGAAGCGGAGTTAGCGTCGTTGCAGCAGACGCAGGCCAGGCTCGAGCAGGAGAAGTCGGCGCTTGAAGGACGGCTGGCGGCGGCGGAGCGCAGGGTGAGCGAACTCAATCAGGCCACGGAAAAAAGCGCGAAACTGACGGCAGAACGTGAGGAGGAAAACGAGTTGCTCCTTACGCAGTTGCATCAGGTGCAGGAAGAGCTGGAGCTCCATTTTCTGAAGGTCCAGGAACTTGAAAAGGGTCTTGCCAGTCTGGAACAGGAAAAAATGGTTTTGGCCGGGCAGCAGGAAGCATCGGGCAAGCTGCTTGCGGAGCGATATGCGGAGATCGAATCGCTCAAGCTTTCGTGTTCAAAGATTGAACAGGAAAAGTTGGCCATTTCCCGGCAGCGCATCGAAGCATCCCTGCTGCTTTCGGAACGGGAGGCGGAGATCAGGATTTTGTATGAGACTCGGGCCCGGCTTGAGCAGGAAAAATCGAATCTGGTGGCGCAGAGCGAAGAGTCTGCCGACTTGGCTGCGTCCCGACTGCGGGAAATCGAAACCCTGACGCAGGGCTTGAAGGCTATTGAGCAGGAGAAGGCGGTGCTTTCCGGCCAGCTGGAAGAATCTGCCAGGATGTCCGCCGAACGGCAGGCCAAGATCGATTCCCAGAGCCAGGAACTGGACAAGGTGCATCAGGACCAGGCGGCGCTGATCGCAATGATGGAAGAGTCCGCCAGGCTGTCCGCCGATCTGCAGGCTGAGATCGAAACCCTGCGCCGGACCCTGGCCAACCTTGAGCAGCAGTTGAGCACGATGACTACCCAGCAGGAAGACTCCGCCAAGCTTCTCGCCGCCCGTCAGGCGGAGTTGGAGTCGCTGCAGCGGGCCCTGGCGCAGCGCGAGCAGGAGAAAGAGACTCTGGCCGGACAGCATGAGCACGTGATCAGTCAAGTTGCCGAGCGGCAGGCGGAGATCGATTCCCTGCTTCAGGCTGCAGGCAAGTTTGACCAAGAGCGGGCGGAGTTGAAAAAGTCAATTGAAGAATTGACAAGGCAGCGAGACGAACAGTCGAGGTTGGTTCAGGACAGGATCAGTCAGATCGAGGAGTTGCAGCGCAAGGCTCATGACAGGGAGGCTGCAGAATCCGAACTGGCGACCCGTCAGGAGATGATTCGCGGAGAAATGGTCAGGGCTGAGGCGCAGCTTGATTTGTTGAAGGAGATTCTTTTGAGGGAGCAGGGGCTATGACCGAGATGACTTCGCCTGACGGCATCCCTGTACGGCAGACAAGCGGAGATGACGAGGCTGCATTGGAGGCGTCAGTCGTCCCATATGACGAAGATCTGCTCGAACGCTCCCGCACCCAATGGCAGTTCGGTGATTGGCAGAGTCTGGCCCAACTCAAGCGCGCGAACCTGCAGCACCACCCTGACCGGGCCAAGCTCGCCCTGCTCGCTGCCGCCGGCCACCTGCAATGCGGCAGCGCCGACCAAGCCCGAGGATACGTCCGCCTGGCCAGGGACTGGGGTTGCGACAAGAAACTGGTCAGCCGGATTTTGATTGCCGGGGTGCACAATAGTCTGGGGAGGATGGCCGCTTTAGCGGGGGAGCAGACTAGGGCGATGGAGCACTTTGAGCACTCTATTGAATTGGGGGCTCGTGGCAATGATACCCGCTTGCTGCGGCAAGCAAGAATCCTGCATCAGTATGAACAATTGGGTCTCACTTTGTCCCGTCCGGACATTCAAGACGCCATCGATCCCGCGGAATGAAAAACTTCTTGACAGATTTTGGATTGGGAGATCCCCATGGCAACGCAACGTCCTGTTTGAAGAATGGAAACAGCGCTTTGCGTTCCGGGAATTGTGCGTCCGCAGCAACGCATTATTTGCAAGCACTTCAGCAAATTTCTGGAATGGATAAGGTCATTGCTGGAAATCTGCGGATAAACCAGGGTAAATTTAAATACCAAGGCCGGGATAACAAACGTAAACGAGTAGCGATTTGCGGATGGAGCCTGGCTCATAATGCTGCTGGACGGGCTTACACTTTGGCAAAAATTTATGAAACGTTTGCCGATGTGGAGATTGTCGGCAGCTTGTTTCCAAAGTGGGACTCTGAGCTGTGGGAGCCAATCCGCAACACCGCATTTCAATACCATTCTTTCGTTGTCGAGAGTGAAGACCGCTTTCTGGAACAAGCCATGGCGTTGGTGGCAGCCCACCCGTACGACATCGTCCATCTTTCCAAGCCGCGCGTACCCAACATTTTTTTCGGCCTGCTTTACAAGCTAATTTGGAATGCCACGGTCTTGATGGACATCGACGACGAAGAACTGGCTTTTGTGAAGGCAGGCCAGCCCGTTTCCGTGCACGCTTTCCTGCAAGAGTTTGGAAGGCTGCCGGAATTGAAAAACCTTCCCGGTAAAGAGTGGACCCGGTTGGCTGTCGGACTGGCCTGCGAGTTCGATGCCCTTACCGTTTCGAATGGCGCGTTGAAGTCCCGATACGGCGGCGAAATCATCGGGCATGCCCGTGACCCGCGTAGTCCTAGCCTGGGCAAGGAGTTGCGCGAATCAAGCCGCCACGCCTTCGGCATCCGCCCCGACCAGAAAGTCGTTCTTTTTTTGGGGACGCCACGCCCGCACAAAGGTCTTCTTGAAGTCGCCCGCGCCATCCAAAGCATGCGCCGTGACGACATCATCTTTGCCATTGTCGGCAGTTTCGACGTGAGTTGCCAGGGCTTCAAAGCCCAGTTGGAAAGCGTCACAGGGGTGCGGTACCTCTTTGTCGAGAACCAGCCTTTCGAGGAGTTGCCGCGTATCCTCTCCATGGCCGACTGCTGTGCGTTGCTGCAGGACCCTGGGCATCCCTGCTCCGAATTCCAGATGCCAGCCAAGCTCAGCGACGCCCTGGCCATGGGTGTCCCCGTCATCGCGACCCCCACTCCGGCGATGGCCGACCCGATTGCCGCGTCGGCCGTCATACCCGCCACGGCAGGAAATCTCGCCGTTCAGCTTGCCGCCGCGCTCGATGACCGCTGTGCGTCTCAGGCCGATGCGGGCCAACGCTATTTCACCGAGAATCTTTCCATCGCAGCCAACGCCGCGCGACTGCAGCACGTCGTGGACATCACCCGCAGCAGTCCTCTCTCGCAAGATTTGATCCTGTTCCTGAAAGCGCTTTCCGTTTACGAGCCCAAGCTGGACGCCCTGTTCGAGTTGGCAGAGCCCGAGAACCTGCACGGGCCAGAACGGCACAAGGCTCTAAGGGAAGTCGAGACCCTCCCGGGCAAGCTGGCCATAGCTGTCCACATCTACTACCCTGAAATCTGGCCAGAGATCGCACAGCGGCTCAAAAAGCTCCGCCATCCCTTCATTCTGGACATCACCACTCCGCCGGAGCAGGCCGCCAGCGTCGAGTCGGCCGTCAAGCACGATTTTACCGCCGCGAACATTCACATCGTCCCCAACCGGGGCATGGACATCCTGCCTTTCCTTTCTCTGGTCCCGCACTGGCAGCAGGAAGACGTCATCGCCGTCTGCAAACTGCACACAAAAAAGGGCGATGGCGGCGAGAGCGCCACGCATTGGCGTCGGCACTTGCTGGATACCCTGATCGGGCACCCTGACATTCCTGCCCGAATCGTCCGTGCCTTTGCCGACCACACGAGCCTGAACCTCGTGGGTCCTGCCATTTTCCATCTCTCCGCCCAGCGGCTCATGTATGGAAACGGACCGAATTTGCAGCAAATCAGCCAAGAGCTCGGGCTTGGCCCTTTGCCCCAGAGCGACTGGGGCTTCTTCGCCGGCACCATGTTTTGGGCCCGTCCTGACGCGCTGGCTCCGCTTGCCCGGCTCGTTGCAAACAAATCCCAGTTTGGGCCAGACGATCATGCCAAAGATGGCCGATATGAGCACGCCCTGGAACGGGCATTCGGTCTGATGGCGCATTGCCCCGGTGGAAAAATCGGCCTTCTCCATCACCCCGCCAGCCCGACCGATATGCCGGAACTGCAGATTGCCGAGGCATTTGCTCCTGCGGCACGCCATCTCATCAACCCTGTCCATGCCAGCCAGGCTGTACGCCAAACATATTCTTTAGTCGATTGGGACGCACAGTGCTGCAAGCCTCGGCAATCCGGCCTCGTTTCGATCATCGTCCCCATCTATAACCAGCCGGAACTCACTGCGGCCTGTATCGCATCCGTTTACCAGCATACGGCGAACGGGCACTTCCAATTGGTGCTCGTCGATAACGGAAGCGACTTCGGTACCCAGACTTTGCTCCAAGACCTGGCCCGCAAGCACCCCAACGTGCTCTTGCTGCGAAATGCAGAGAATCTCAATTTCGCCCACGGTTGCAACTTGGGCTATGCCGCCAGTAACGGAAGCATCGTTGTTTTTCTCAACAACGATACAACCGTGACATCCGGCTGGCTGCCGCCACTGGTCGAAGCGTTGCGTCGGCCGGACGTGGCTGCAGTGCAGCCAAAACTGCTCTATCCCGATGGCACTATTCAATGCATTGGTGTCGTATTTTCGGAGCACAGTCCCCTCGGCTACCCCATCTACGCCGGCATGCAACCGCAGCCCCCTTGGGTGGATTCCAGTCGCAGCTTCCAGGCCGTGACGGGCGCCTGCATGGCAGTCCACGCCAAGGATTTTGCGCAACTGCGTGGGTTTGATCCGGTTTACGTCAATGGTCAGGAAGACATCGATCTGTGCCTGCGTTTGAATCGGCTCCGTAAAATGAACAGCTGTTGGGTTGCGGCGGAAAGCATCGTGATGCATCACGAAAGCAAAACTCCAAGCAGATTTATGCACGCAGCTCATAATCGCAGGACATTCGTCCGGAGATGGAAGAAAATAGTCAAGCCTGACGACTTGAACTATTACGCTGCAGATGGTTTCAGTGTGACTGGATATCAAGTTGATTCGCTCGATAAGTTTTCAGAAGATTTGCGCGTTTTTCGGGCGAATATTGTCCCAGAGTTATCGACGTCGTAATAATCCGGCATCGTGTTATGAACAACTCTTTTCAGCGGAATGAAAATCAGATGAACGCTCCATGGCAATCGTACTGGGTTCGTGCTAACGCTTGCTTTCGTAATAAGGATTATGAAAGTGCAATTAAATTTTATGAAAAAGCAATCCTCCAAGCTGAACATCCCTTGAAAGCTCGGATTCGCTTTAATCTTGATTTTGCTCTTCGTCGCGCAGGGAAGACAGTTGCTCCCTTTGCCATACTCGAGAAACCTGAGGGTCTCGACCAGTATTACTTCGATCTGATCAAGAACGGGGGATTTTTTGATCCGGACTGGTATTTGGAGCAGTATAAGGAGAAGCACCACGTCACGGGTAACCCGCTGGCCCACTACCTGGCTCACGGTGTCGAACTCGGCACAAACCCCTCGCCGCAATTCGATACCACGTACTATCTCAAACAGAACCAGGACGTCGCCCAATCCGGGCTTCATCCATTCCTGCACTACATCTGCCAGGGCTGCAATGAAGACCGCCTCTGCAGACCCTTGTCGGCGCAGGACAGCCTCGACATATACCAGCCTGAGGCTCCCCAATATGTTCCTCGATTGGAACCGGGTGACTATCTGAAAGAAAAAGCTGCCCGCGTCATCGCCTTTTATCTGCCGCAGTTTCATCCCATTCCTGAAAATGACGAATGGTGGGGCGAGGGTTTTACCGAATGGACCAATGTTCGTCCGGCTAGGCCTCTTTTCGAGGGGCACTATCAACCGCACGAGCCAGACAAGTTTCTTGGTTACTACGACCTGCGTGACTCGTCCGTCATGCGCAAGCAAATCGAACTGGCCAAACAGTATGGTATTGAAGGCTTCTGTTTCTATACATACTGGTTTTCCGGAACCAGATTGCTCGAAACTCCAGTAGATAACTACCTGGCTGATGCCACGCTAGATTTGCCCTTCTGTATTTGCTGGGCCAACGAAAATTGGAGCAGACGTTGGGACGGGAAGGATAACGATTTGCTCATGGTCCAGCACTATTCGGATCAGGACGACGTCGCATTCATCTCGCACATGGCGAAATATCTTCGTGATCCTCGCTACCTTCGTGTTGACGGCAAACCGTTGCTGATTGTTTATAGGCCCAATCTTTTTCCTTCAATGTCGGAAACAGCCACGCGCTGGCGCGACTTCTGCCGCGAGATTGGGTTGGGTGAAATCTACATCGCATACGTCCAGTCTTTCGAAAAACGTGATCCCGCAGACTATGGCTTGGATGCCGCCATCGAATTTCCTCCAAATAATAGCGCTCCGCCTGACATCAGCAAGAATGTCGTTGGGGCTCGCGTCGATTTTTCCGGCAAGATCTATGACTGGCGGATTTTCTTGCAGCGCAGCGAGAACTTCAAACCCAAGAACTATACAGTGTTGCGCGGAGCCTGCCCATCCTGGGATAACACGGCAAGGAAAAAGGAGAGAGGAACAGTTTTTGCGAACTCGAGTCCGAAGCTGTTTGAACGTTGGCTGACCAATGTGTTTGAAGATACCTTGCGACGAATAGAAGATGTGGACCAACGTCTCGTTTTCATCAATGCGTGGAACGAATGGGGAGAGGGCGCCCATCTCGAACCAGACAAGCGCCATGGCTATGCTTGGTTGCAGGCTGTGCGCCAAGCGCACATGGCCGTCACGAGCCGGCATCAGAGGATACTCATCGTCAGCCATGACGCGCACCCTCACGGCGCACAATTGCTCAGCCTGCATCTTGCCAAGCACTTCAAGTGCGACCTGAAGCTTCAAGTTGACATGATAGTGCTTGGGGAGGGCGCCTTGCTGTCGCGATTCTCCGAGCACGCGACGGTTCACCGCATCGATCTCAAGACCGCCAGCGGCTCCCAGATTGATGCCAAGTTGGGCCAGATCGGGCAAAAGGGAATCCGCTGCGCCATCGTCAACACCACCGTTTCCGGGGACATCGTTCCCCATCTCAAACGACATGGTATCAAAGTCGTCTCGCTTGTGCATGAGCTACCGGGTATCCTCGCCGCATATAACTTGCATGAGCAGGCGAACTCTATCGCCATGCATGCCGACAGAGTTGTTTTTGCCGCGCAGCAGGTTAAAGACGGCTTTGAGGGATTTATCGGGCGCTCCCTTTCTCAAGCCGCTATACGGCCACAAGGGCTTTATCAACGCAGTTGGCTGCGGTCGGGTCGAGATAAGAACGAGATCCGTCGTGAAATCCGGGAGCAACTCGGTATCCCCGCCCACGCAAAAATCGTCATCTGCGCTGGTTATGCTGATCACCGTAAGGGGTTCGATCTCTTCGTAGAAATCTGCGTGCACCTTATGCAACAAAGCGAAGACGTCTTCGGCTTGTGGGTTGGGCATCTCGACCAGAGCTTTGCCGACGCCAGTCTGGGTTGTGCCGACGCTGCCCGCGTGCGCCACAGGCTGCTTTTCACGGGCCTAGTAGAGGAGCCGCAACCGTATTATTTGGCTGCCGATGTTTACGCGCTCACCTCGCGTGAGGATCCCTTCCCCTCGGTAGTCATGGAAGCTCTTGACGCGCAAATCCCCGTTGTCGCTTTCCGAGGTTGCGGTGGGTTTGAAGAACTGCTGGATCGCGGCTGCGGCGTCTTGGTCACAATGGGGGATGTTGCAGGCTTTGTCGGAGCAGTTCGCGGATTGCTGGATAATCCCCAGCGCGCATCGCAAATGGCTTGTCTCGGCCGGAATATCGTCGAGCGCGAACTGAACTTCCGCCACTACATGTTCGATCTGCTGGAATTCTGCGGTCAACCAATCCCGCGTGTGTCGGCCATCGTGCCGAATTACAATTACGCTCGTTACTTGCAAGACAGGCTTGAAACTGTAAGAGCCCAAACTCTGCCGCTTTATGAGCTGATTGTTCTCGACGACTGCTCGTCGGACAACAGTCTGCACGTGATACAGGAGTTTCTCACTCAGTGCGATGTTCCCAGTCGGTTGGAGATCAATCAGGTCAACTCTGGTTCCGTGTTCAGGCAGTGGCGCAAGGGCGTCGAGCTTGCACGCGGAGAATATGTTTGGATCGCCGAGGCCGATGACGTCTGCAAGCCAGAGCTGGTGGAGCGAGTTGTCACTCGCATGCGTGAGACAGGGGCTGTTTTGGGTTTTTCCGATAGTTGGCAGATTGATGAAAATGGAGATCGTCTTGGCGACAGTTATAAGCCTTATGTCAATGAAAAAAATTCCGGTGCATTCGACTATTCCTTTGAAATGAGTGGACGCGATTTTCTTGCTAACTATCTGGGAATCAAAAACGTGATTTTGAACGTCTCGGCGGTGATTTTTCGGAGAGACTCGTTTTTGAAATCGCTAGATAAAGTTGGCAATAATTTATTCGAATACAAAGTTGTCGGTGACTGGAGGCTGTATATTGAATTATGCGCTTCGAGTGGGGTTGTGGTGTACGAGTCCATGTCTTTGAATGGACACCGTAGACATCGGAGAAGTGTCACGCATGCATTGCAGGCAGAGATTCATATACAAGAAATTGAAAGTATGCATGCTTTAAGCAATAAAATACTTTTTTTTTCACAAAACTCAGATAATCAAGTTGATTACATTTGTCATGTAGTAAATTATTTAAAACAAAAAAAATGATTTATTTATATTTTGAAATTGTCTGTGTAGCTATATTTGCAGTATAAAATTGTTTTTAATTGTTAATTATGGAGGGAGGGCATGAGTAAAAGTATAGATATGCATATTGAAAATGAAGTTAATTTAGTCAAGGCGCCATGGGAGAGTTCTCCTTATTATAATGATGCTGAAAAATGGACGCATCTGTTTTGGGGAGAGAATACTTTGTTTAGGCAGAAATTTAATAGGCTGGATTTAAGTAACGTTCTCGAATTAGCTTGTGGATATGGGCGGCATAGTGAAATTGTGGCGCCAATGTCAAATCAACTCACTTTGGTTGATGTGTTTGAAAACAATCTTGTTAAATGTCGAAAGAGGCTTGGAGAGTTCGATAACGTAACATATCATCTCGGAAATGGTTTTGATTTCCAACCTATTGCTTCAGAGTCCATATCAGCGATATTTTGTTATGATGCGATGGTACATTTTTCCATGGATATTGTTATAAGTTATCTCAAAGACACCTGCCGAGTCCTAAAGTTAGGCGGGATGGCGCTTTATCATCATTCAAATTATGAAGGCCCTGCATTTACACATTATGGACAGCATCCTCATGCACGAAATATTATGAATTTCGAGCAATTGTGTGTATGTGCGCGTAATTCAGGGTTGTCGGTTGTTGATTCTGTAGTCATGGACTGGGGTGGCGCCTCAAATATAGACAGACTAACCCTATTTGCCAATGGTTGTGTGTGATTGATGTGTGTTGTAAAGTTGGTATAAAATTTTCGTAGAAGGATTTCGTTCTACAAAAAATGCATAACAATCAGTTAAGGAATATTTAAAATGGATAATTTGTCGGATCTTTTTCAGGATTTTAAAAGTGTTATTGAAGGTGATGTTGATGTATTGTGCAAAAAACCTACTCTTATTCTTGCTATCACCGCAAGAACGGGGAGTACGCAATTGTGCTCTTTTTTGGAGTCAATGGGGATGTTCGGAAGTCCTGACGAAATATTAAATACGCGCGGCGTAGTTCAGAAGAACATCGCGCGTGATGGCGTCACCTCGTTTGCTGATTATATTGATAAATTGACGAGTATTGACGCTCCATGCTTTTCGTTCAAGACTTCTTGGTGTGATTTTGAGCCGATAAGTCATGCATGGATGCGGATTTTTCCAAATGCAAAATTTGTTTTTTTGGATCGTTTTGATGTTGTAGCGCAAGCATTTTCTCTTTTCAAAGCAATAAATACGGGGCATTGGCATAGCAAAATTGACTCTAAGTCAGATTTTATAGAAATTTCATTAGACAAGATTGATGTAAAGCGAATTCAAAAAATAATGAAATCTCTAGTATGCGAAAAATTTCAATGGGAAAATTTCTTTTTTATGAATAAAATAATAGTTGGTCATATATATTATGAAATTATAAAAGATGATTGGGTTACAGCAGCTAATTTAATAGCAAATCAGTTTGGATTTAACAATAACTACCCTTGTAGTGGAAGTTTTATTCGCTTGTCACGCGAAAGTGATCTAAAGTTAATAGAGGATTTCAAAGAAATGTATGGTTATAAGTGGCTGTCAGTATGATTTCTTTACAATATATTGTTTTATATATAATAGGAACTTAAGATGAATGGAATTCTTCCAATTGTGTTTGGGGCGATTTCTGAAAAGGACAATATGTTTCTTAGGGATGATGTAAATGCTTATGAAAAGTATTTTGGCATTGGACTCAACGCATTGATGGTTATTAATAATATTCTTAATAAGTACAATCTCGTTCCAAAAACTATTTTAGATTTGCCATCAGGATTTGGGCGTGTCACCCGTTTTATTCGAGCAGCCTACCCTTGTAGCGCTATTTTCGCTTCTGATATTAATGTTCAAGCTGTTCGCTTCTGTTCCAATTTTGATGCAATTCCTGTATATTCTTCTGGAAATTTTATTGATTTAAAGTCTGCAATTGGAGTTGAAATAAATTTGGTTTGGACTGGATCTTTGATCACGCACCTACCAGAATCTGCGACAATTGAGTATTTTAAGTTTATATCTCAAATTCTCACTCCAAACGGATTGGCTATTATGACGAGTCATGGAGAGTCTATAGTTGACAAAATGACCGATGATTGTCTTTATGGTTTAAAAAAAAATGAAGCTATTAATGGTTCCTCGCTGTTTCAAGTGGGTAGGGCAAATTTAAGCCTCCCCCCGATGAGGTAGATCATGGCGATCAGGTTTCGAGTTGATCGATAGCCCC
>NZ_JADBGG010000057.1 GCF_014873765.1 Desulfomicrobium macestii
CAGGTTTCACGGTCCCCCTTCATGGCGTTGGCGGTCATGGCGATGATGGGCAACTCATGAAATCTCCCGATGGATCGTATCCGGCGGCTTGCTTCTAGGCCGTCCATGACCGGCATGCTCATATCCATAAGTACGGCGTCGTAGGGTTCCCGGGCCTCTTCCAGACGCTGCAGGGCTTCCAGGCCATTGTTGGCAACCTCGGTGACCGCCTCGATTTCCTCAAGGATGATGCATGTGACCTCCTGGTTGAAAACATTGTCATCAACCAAAAGAACACGCAGCCCCCTGATGGCTTGACGCAGACTGAGATTCTGTTCCTTGCCGGATTCTTGGACGCTCCGGTCGGCCTCGCACCCAAGCGCAGTCAGCACGGTCCTGAGCACACCGGCATGGGTAACCGGCTTAACCAGAAGCCCTGCCGCACCGATTTCAGCCAGGTCTCGTCCTTGCGGATCAACATGTGACGACAGCGCCGAAAGCAGCACCGGGACATTGCCGGAAAGGCCCTGCGCCCTGAGGCAGGACAATGTTTCCGGGCCGTCGAGTTCAGGCATGTCCCAATCAAGGATAATCAGAACAAATCTCCCCGGTTCGGAGGTTACGGCCTCAAGAGCCTGTTGCCCGGACTCGACGGTCACGCAGACAAACCCCAAGCGGGCCAGCGCGCCGGACAAAGCCTGAAGCGCCGCGGGATGGTCATCGGCCACGAGGATGGATTTCCCCTGCATGGCCGAGGGGACCATAAGCTCCGGGGAATGGGGCTGGTCTTGCAGATCGAATTCCAGGATGAACCAAAATACGGAGCCGCGTCCCGGCTCGCTTGAAAGGCCGATACGCCCGCCCATGAGATCCACAAGCCGGGAACTGATATTCAGGCCGAGACCCGCTCCGCCATAACGGTTGGCGGTATCCCCTCCGCCCTGTTCAAAAGGGCTGAACAAGCGGGGAAGAAGCTCCCTGGGGATGCCCGGTCCAGTGTCGGCGACTTCAAAATGCAATTTCACCCGGCCTTCGGCAGGAGCAACCTCCCCCTTTTGCATCTTGGAGCGGTTGACCGAGATCCTGACTTCACCGCCGGAAGTGAACTTGGCGGCATTGCCCGCAAGGTTGACCAGCACCTGCTTGAGCCGCATGGGGTCTCCAATGAGATGAACCGGCATGCCCTCTTCCAGGTTGCAGAGCAGTTCGTTGCCGTTTTTCTGAACCATGGGAGCGACGATGTCGCACGCCTCGCGCAGCAGCGATGCCAGGTCGAACGGCTTACGCTCCACTTCCAATTTTCCGGCTTCGATCTTTGCCAAATCGAGCATCTCGTTCATGAGCCCCAAAAGATGTCCGGCCGCGATTTTGACCTTGAGCAGACTTTGCCGCACCTGATCACAGGATACCTTCTGCAGGGCTATGTCCGTAAAACCCATGATGGCGGTCATGGGCGTGCGGATCTCGTGACTGATCCGGGCCAGAAAGAGATTCTTGGTCTGCGTGGCCATGGCGGAAGCCTCGCGCTCCAGTTTCAACTGCCTGATGCGGTAGGCCAGCGGCAGGGACATGAGCACCGCTTCCCCGGCCAGTGCCAGATTGAAGCCCATGCTGTAGCCCAGGCTCGACCAGCCGATGACCGTGGCCGAAAACACAAAGAACAGCATGGAAACCAGACACCAGGCGATGAACAGGATGCATCCGGGCCAGTGCCCTTTGAAACAACTGGCCAGACTCACTCCGAACCCCATCATGAACACGATCACGTTGAACGAAAGGTTGAACATGGTGTGTATGTGGGCGGACGGCAAGAATGGCCCCAGAACGATCAGGGCCCCCGTGGGCAAAAGCATGCCCAAAAGCATCTTGTCCCAGATCGGATGAAATTTGCGCGTCTCCAGAAAATCCCGCAGAAAAAGGCACATGGAGACGGCGCAAAGGTTGATGGACGTTGCCGCGACCAGAGGCTGCAATTCGTAACTGAAGAAAGGCGTCCACATCTTGTTGGAAAAATACCCCAGAAGCGCGGCGTGGAAGACCACGAACCACAGGTACGAGCGATCCCGCAGATAGATGAAGATGACGAAGTTGTAGACAACCATGGCCATCAGAACAGCCACGAAAGCGCCGAAAGCCGCGCTGCGCAGATTGTTTTCGGAGAGGCAGCGGTTGCGCTCGCACAGGCTTGGCCTGACGAACGAAACTCTTTCGCTGAACACCCTGAAGTAATACGTATGGCTCTGGCCGTCGGCGATGATGGGTATGAGACGCCCCTCGGTCGTTGAACCGAATCGGTGGGAAGTGCGCGCCCATCGCCTTTCATCTGAAACCGACCCGGGGAGGGGAGAGTAGAAATCGAGGGTCCTGACATAGGCCCAATCGGGATCGAAGTACCAAACCTGGCCTGGGTCGAGTCGCACGGTGAAGCGGAACCACCAGGCGGAGTCGGCCATGCCGAGATTCACGGACGAAGTGAAGACCGGCCGGAATTCCCGGGCCCCCAAAACCTGATCGATATCGGTCAGGGAACGTGTTCGGTCCTCCAGCACTTCCAAATACGGCCCAAGCACAAGAAGAGAATCACCGGCTCGGTTTGGAGAAACCGTTTTCTGTCCCCCTGGGCCCGGAAGAAGGTTTAAAGCTTGGGGCCTAGTCGCCATCGTGTTTGGACAAGCACCATCAAGACCCAAGGTTGAAGCCTCGGCATGACACGGTTGCGGGCCCGTCGGTCCTGAAACGGCGATCAGCAGGGCCAGGGCGAAGGGCCAGAAAAATGTCAGCCGGACAGACTGACGGACCTGATCCGCCAACCTGTCCGGCTGACTCATGCTGACTGCGCGTGATGAATTGCCCAGCATTCTTCTGCAATTGCCTGTTCCGGCTCCAGGCATCTCCTCCGCTTCAACGTCCGGCGATGCAGCAGGCGGGGTTCTCATCCCTTCCGCACATTTGGACATTTCCGGCCAGAGCTCCCTTTCCCGAGGTCATGCGAAAGGCGCCACATGCTGCGTCGCGATATCCTCGGCCACCATCAGATGGACGACGCTCGTTCCGACGGTATTCGTGTAATGATTGTAGTCAAACCCGTCCGAGCCAACCACGTTCATCTCCACAAGGGACCAACCCGTATCCGTCGCGGCCACCTCCGCGGGGCCCTCGCCGAAAACCCACAGGGTGTCGGTGTCTGAAACGGCCAGAACGTCGCTGGCCTGAAGCGTCAAGACGTTCTCTTCCCATCCGTTGACGCCGTAAAGGCTGATTTTTTCGATGCCTGAGATGCGACCTTCCGAAACCATGGCGCTCAGGTCCAAGGTGTGACTAAAGCTGAGATCCTCGGCCTCCAGCGCGAAGATGTCGAACCCCTCCCCTCCGTGCACGGAATCCTCGGGCGCGCCAATCAGCAGATCGTCGCCGGCACCGCCGTCGAGCAGGTCGATACCAGAATCCCTGTTTATGTTATAATCTGTAGAGTCGTACTTCCATCCGATCAGGGTGTCATTGCCGTCGCCGCCGTAGAGCGAATCGTTGCCGACAAAACCATCGAGGCTGTCGTTGCCGGCGCCGCCGTAGAGAATGTCCGCCCCGGCGTCGCCGAACAAGGTGTCGTGGCCGTCGCCGCCGTAGAGCGAATCGTCGCCGCCAAGGCCCTTGAGGCTGTCGTCGCCGCCGAAGCCGTGCAGCTCGTCATTGGAGCTCATGTTGTACTGGCCGTCCCAATTGGTGTCGCGACCCAGCAGCGTGTCGCCGTGATCCGACCCCCACACGCCGTCTATGTAGAAAAGGTGGTCGCCGTGCTCCTCTCCATCGACGCCGGCCCCGGCCTGGCCGTCGGGATAGAGACGCGGTTCCTTGTTCTGGTCGTTCATGTCCACCAGCACTCCGGCCGCCGCATTCCGGTAGCTGGCGATATCGTGGCCCGCCCCGCCAAAGAGGACGTCGCCGCCCGCCCCGCCTTCCAAAATATCGTCGCCTTCGTCGCCCCGCAGACTGTCCGCTCCGGCGCCGCCGATAAGCAGGTCGTCTCCTTGCTGGCCCCAGAAGTAGTTATCGTGTTCGTTACCGATGAGCGTGTCGGCGGAGGAGGAGCCGCTGACATTCAAAATGTTCCACAACTCGTCGCCGATGGCGTCGTTCCCGGCCGCACCATTCCCCTGGACCTGAATCACGTTGTTCAGATCGATTTCCACGGCCAGGCTCCCGGCGTAGTCGGCCACCTCGCCCAACCCGTAACCTGTAAGCACATCGGCCCCGGCGCCGCCATTGAGGGTATCCCAGATGGGGATGGAGGAGGCTGGGTCTGTCGTATTGCCGCCCACGAGTGAGTCGTTCCCCTCGCCGCCATACAGGACATCACGTCCGTCGCCGCCAACGAGGGCGTCGTCGCCCGCACCGCCATGGAGGGTATCGTTACCGCCGTGGCCCTGCAGCAGGTCGTCGCCGTCGCCGCCGTACAGGACATCGAAGCCTTCTTGGCCGTACAGCGTGTCGCTGCCGGCGCCGCCATCCAGGGTGTCGTGGCCCGATAATCCTTCAAGCAAGTTGTCGGCGTCGTTGCCCGTCAGCACGTCGCCGTGCAAAGTATCGTTCGTGCCCACGACGTGCTCGATGCCCGTCAGGGTGTCGCCGAGGCCGTGATTGTCCGCCCCGCCGCCCGTCTGGGCGCCCGTGACGCTCAGGTCGATGTTCACCCATGTAGGGCTTGCACTGTAGTCGGCCTTGTCGAAGCCTTCGCCGCCGTCGAGAATGTCCGCCCCGGCGGCGCCGACCAGGGTGTCGTCGCCGTCGCCTCCGTACAGCGAATCGTCGCCTTCGCCGCCGTTCAGTGAATCGTCCCCGCCGAAACCCCACAGTTGATCATCGTAGTCCGGATAGCCGGGCATCATGAGTTCGGGGTAATCGATAAAAGCTTGGGGCATTGGACACCATCCGTCGTTTCGGCCCAGCAGCGTGTCGCCGTGCTCCGAACCCCATACGCCGTCAATGTTCCACAACCAGTCGCCGTGCTCCTCGCCCGTGGGGCTGGCGCCGATCTGGCCGGGTGCGCCCACGCCGGGATAGCGGGGATTAGGGGTGCCGGGCCGGGCGTAATTCTGATCGTCCAGATCCACGCGCACTCCCTGCGCGGAATTGCGGTAACTGGCAATGTCCATGCCGCCTTCGGAGCCATTGAGGTAGTCGGCGCCGGCGCCGCCTTCCAGCGTGTCATTGCCCCAGTTGGCATAATCGCCTTTCCAGTCGCCCCACAGGCTATCCTGCCCCCTGCTGCCGGTGATGAAGTCATTTCCCTCGCCACCGAAAATCTCGTTGTCCTCCCAGGAGCCGAGGATCGTATCGTCGAAACGAGTGGCCTGAACGTGTTGGATGCCCAGCAGCGTATCGCCGGTGGCCTCGCTGACCAGGCCATCGGGGTCGATCTGGCCAGAGCCGTCCTGTTTGTCCAGGTCCAGGTAGATCCGGATCGGCGAGTTTTCGTAGTAGGCCAAGTTGTTGCCGCCGCCTGTCCCAAAGCCCAGCAGCATGTCGCCGTCCGCGCCACCCTCCAGGGTCTCGCGGCCGCGCAGCCCGCCGCCGCCGTCCACGATGTCCCGGCCGGCGCCGCCGGAAAGGAAGTCGCCGCTGTCATCGTAAGCTGCGGTGAAGAGTGGAGCAGTATTGTCGACGCCGATGATCGCGTCGTCGTTGAAGCTGTTGTTGTAGTTATTGAGGCTGACGCTGCCGTGAAGGGTATCGTCGCCATCCCCGCCATACAGAGAGTCTTTACCGAGACCGCCAGTCACGCGGTCATCCCCGGAATCGCCCCACATCTGGTCGCTTCCGACGCCCCCGTACATGAGGTCATCGCCCGCGCCGCCCCACATGCTGTCATGGCTGTAATTCCCTGAAACAAGACTGGTATCGCCGATCATGGTGTCGTTGCCGTCCAGGCCCGCCAGCCAGTTGTTGCCGTCGTCGCCCACAAGGGAATCGTCATGCTCCGAGCCCATCGCATTTTCGAAGCCCGTGAGCGTGTCGCCCTCGGCGTCCCCGCCGCTCTGGGTCGCGGTCCCGTCCTGATGGTACAGGTTCACGCTCACGCCCGCCGTGCTCGTACTGTAATCCACCCAGTCGCCGTTATTGGTATACCGCCCCCACTGCGTGTTCGTACCGCCGTCCAGGAAATCGGCCCCGGAACCGCCGCGCAGCGTGTCGCCTCCCGCGCCGCCCATGAGCGTATCGGACCCTGCCAGGCCGTCCAGGAAATTGTGGCTCCCGTCGCCCGTGAGCACGTCGCCGTGGGCGTCGTTCGTGCCGATGACGTTCTCGATGCCCACGAGGGTGTCGCCCAGGGCGTGGTTGCCCGCGCCACCGCCCGTCTGGCCGCCCGCGGTGTTCAAGTCGACGTTCACCCAGGACGGGCTCAGGCTGTAGTCGGCCGTATCCGGATAGTAGTAGTTCGTCCTAAAGTCCCAGGCGGGGTCTAGGATGACATTCAGGACGCTCTCGCCGCCCACCAGGGAGTCCGCCCCGGCCAGGCCGGCGAACACGTTGCTCACGTAGTCCTGGCCGATGAACGTATCCCCGTGGGTCGAGCCGAGCACATTCTCGATGCCCGTCAGCACGTCGCCCTCGGCATGGCCGCCGCTCTGGGCTCCGGAACTGGTCAGATCCACGTGCACGGCCGCATCGCTCGCGCCGTAATCCGCCCAGTCGCCGCCGGGCGTCGCCTCGTAGCGAATCACCGGACTAAATATATTCGAATCACCATAGTGGTGGAATTTGATGGCATCGCCGACGGTGTTCGAACCGCCGTCCAGGGTGTCGGCGCCGGCTCCGCCGCGGAGGGTGTCGTCGCCGTCCAAGCCGTAGACATGGAAGGACACGCCGGCGCGGTTGAAGTCCGTCGCGGTGGTCAGATCGTCAGCCCCGTCGGTCCCCAGAATCTGTGGCAGTTCGCCATCGATGTTGAAGACAGCCTCGGCGCTCAGTTGTCCGTCGCTGACCTTGAAAAGGAAATGATCGTTCTCAAGCACCTGTATGGACGTGCCGGGGGTCGAGGTGTCGAAACGGAAGCTGACGCGACCGGCGTCGATGTCGGACTGCGTGAAGGCCGCCTTGGAAAAATCCGTGATGGCGACGCCGTCAAGCAGGAGTTCGCCATGGATTGGCGCCTGCTGGACAAAATAGCTGAGTTCCGTCGCGGGGGTGCGCTCATCCACCGATTTGAGCGATCCGTTCAGGGACGCACTCTGGCCGTCCGGCACCAGAAGCGTCTCATTGAGAACGATGACCGGAGGATCGTTCAAAACCACTGGGCTGGAGGACCCCGAATCGAAATCCGTCATGCCGAGCAATTCCTGGTCAGGCGCGATCATGGGCAGGGGCAGGGGCAGGCCCACCCCCGCCTTGGCGCTGAAGGAAGCCATGTCCAGGGCCTGTCCGATACCGAAATCCTCGCCTACATTCTGATCGAGAAATCCGGTGTCACCGACACTGGCCTGGTGGACACCCAGGGGCTCATGCGTCAAGGCGTCATTCTCCGCGCCCGATCCGGCCTTCTCGAAAACTATTCTGGGCTGGGCCCGGAACGCCGGAGCTTCGTCAAGGTTCATGGCAACTATTTCGGGCGGTTCGGCCGCCGACTCCACCGTGAATTCACCCAACCCTTCGAGGCGTATCGAGATCTGTCCCTGATCACCAGATTTCACCTCGGCCTGATCCGGAGAGGCCGCGATGACCAGTTGCTCATTTTCCTGCAATGACAGCTTGCCGCCGTCGACAATTTCCACTTCACGAGTATTTCCGTCCGGCTGCCGAACCAGAACCTTGGTGTTAGGCATGAACTCTCTCCCAGGATTTAAGTTGCGGAGTAGTGATAAATTATCTGGGAGTGTTATTCTCTTTGAGCATTCAGGATAATGTGCAAGCGTACTGAAATTGAAAGACCAAATCATTAATTAGAGCTGTAGAGCTCGCTGCATTTATCTAAGTAAAAACACTTATGCCTCCATTCGAAAAAAAGCATAAATACTTCTTATATTTGTAAAAAATATAACAATTGACCTACAAGCACAACCTATAGACACATTTGATCCGCATCACCTTCAGTTCCAAAAAAAGACCGATAAATTGCAACGTGATATGCGAAGGCAAAAAAAATCCCCGGAGGCTACCGGGGATCTCGCAACACGACTCAAAAGACGAAGGGTGCTGTTTTATTCGCTTCCGCGACCCCAAGTCGCAAGGGTTTTGAAAAGTTCATCCGTGTCGACAGGCTTGTTGAGATGCCCGTCCATGCCTGCCGCCATGCATCTGGCACGATCCTCGGCCATGACATTGGCGGTCATGGCGATGATGGGCAGGGACCCAAATCGCTTGTCGGCCCTGATGATCCGCGTTGCCTCGTACCCGTCCATCCCTGGCATCTGAATGTCCATGAGCACGACATCGAACTTCGCGCCGTCTTTCATGATCCTGGTCACGGCTTCCCGCCCGTCCGTGGCGAGCTCGAAGTCCACCTCGGCCTGCTCCAGAATCACGGATATCAATTCCTGGTTGAAGAGATTGTCTTCGACCAGCAATACGCGCAGTCCCCGGACCACCTCGTGACTGGGCATCTTCTCGGCCCGACACGTGGCATCTGCGTCAACGGTTTCTCCGAGAACTGCGCGGCTCAGCACATCCTTCACCGCCAAATACGTGAAGGGCTTCATCAGAATTTCGCGAACCCCGGTCAGATCCGGCTGCAGACCATCCATCTCGGATCGGACCAGGCTGACCATCAGCACCACCTTGTGCTTGGCGCCAAGTTGGAATTCGTTCAGAGAGGCCAAGACTTCGAGCCCTGTATAGTCCGGAAGATCCAGGTCCAAAAGGACAACGTCGAATGATTCAGATGCCAGCAACCGCAGGGCGTCGGTCGCCGTCGCGGCGGACTTCCAGTCGATGCCGAGACGGCCGAGAATCTCCCCTAAGGCAGCACGACTGGCGGGGTTGTCCTCGACGAGAAGCGCCCTGAGTCCATCGAAGACATGCACCTCTTCCTGGCTCTTCGCATCGTTCGCAACCCGCTCGAACTTGACCGTGAATTCGAATGTCGATCCCCGCCCAAGCGCGCTCTGCACATTTATTTCGCTGCCCATGAGTTGCGCGAGCCGTTGGCTGATATTCAGTCCGAGACCTGTCCCGCCGTAGAGCCGGGCCGTGGAACTGTCCGCCTGTTCGAAGGACTGGAAGAGCCTGGGCAAAACTTCCGGATCGATGCCGATGCCGGTATCGATGACCTGAAAACGCAGCCAAACGCTGCCCTTCACCGGCTCGACCCCTTCGGCCACATCCACGACCATGCACACCGTACCGTTTTTAGTGAATTTTGCGGCATTGCCGCCCAGATTGAGCAGAATCTGCTGCAGACGCAGAGAGTCGCCCACCAGACAGCCTGGAACGGAAGGTCCCACGGAGAGCACCAGTTCGTTGCCGTTCTCAAACGCCTGGGATGCGATCAGGGTCGCGGTATCGGCCAGAAGCGCCTCGGGCTCGAAGACCTTGTTCTCAAGTTCGATCTTGCCCGCCTCGATCTTGGCCACGTCCAGGATGTCGTTGATGATGCCCATCAAATGCTGGGCCGCGCTTCGGACCTTGAGCAGGTAGCTTCGAAGTTGCCCCTCGGCCCCGGCCTGGAGGGAGAGGTTCAGAAAGCCCAGAATGGCCGTCATCGGCGTGCGGATCTCGTGGCTCATGCTGGCCAGGAAGGTGCTTCTGGCCCGCGCCATGGCCACGGCGGACTGACGCCGGGCGGCCATGGCACGAATGTCATGGGCCAGCAGCACGGCCATGGCCATGGCCAGCACCACAAGGCCGAGCCAGATCATCGAGGGGTGGACGAAAGGCAGAATACCCTGCGCGGCCCACGTATAGACAAAAACATTCGCGCTGCCCACGACCCAGGCCGAAAGAAAGATGATCGACACTATCCGGTCGCGCTTGAGATTCGCGATGCAGGCCCAGATCATGACCAGACTGAGCGGCGTGAGCACATAGAGGGACAGTTTTCCCTGCACCTGGTCCGGGAGGAAAAATGCCAGCGCGGCGGCTGCAAACACAAGCCAGAGACTGGTCAGAAGCAGACCGTCGATCAGCCGTTCGCCTTTGCGGGTCTCCAGGAACGCACGAGCCACCATGGCCAAGGCCCCCTGGGAGACCAGCCCGGCGACCATGATGAACGTTGGGAGGCGCTCATGTGTGAACAGAAATTGATAGCTGCTCACCGCCACAAAGACGGCAAAGGCCGCGTTGGCCAACACGAAGCCGCCGAACTTCAGGTTGCGGGTGTAGAGGAGGATGCCCAGGTTGGCGAGCATGAGAGTGCCGAAGAAACCCAGCAGCAACGACGTGCCCAGCATCTTGAAACCGTTGGCGTGCATGGCATGGTCGATGGTCGTGATGTGGGGATTCAGAACGAGGGACCGGATCCCCGTGACCCTGAAGAAACAGGTCTTGGGCGTCGTCAAGTCCGAAGGAAGTTGGAAATGCCTGTGCTCCCGGTGTCCCGGGCCCAGGATCAGCCGCCCGGAGGAATATTCTTTCCAGCCACCGGGGGCCGTGGTTTGCGGAACGAAAAGATGGAAGGTGTCGTAAAGATGCCAGCCCGGATCGAAAATCCACAATGCCCTTTGCGCGTCGAAGGCTTGCCCGACCGGCAACGGCTCGACAACGGTGAACTTGAACCACAGAGCCGACGAGGTGAAGCCGAAGTTGAAATGCCCTGTGGACGGTCTGCGAAACCGCGCAGCCATGGATTCGGAAGCAACGTCCTCGATGGTCAGCCTGCCGCCAGGATCTTCCAGGAATTCCATGAAGGGTTTGAGGTCATGAGCCTGGCTGCCTGAATCGAGCACACAGACGGGCTCGGCCTTGGCCTCAGACGAACACAAAAGCCCGATCAGGACGAATATAGACAATAACATTAGGTTTCTGCGCATAAGACAGGCCTCCTGCTTGTTCACTCGACACCTTTCCCGGAACCGGTGGAAAAAGGGCTCTGGGCGCCACTCCCTGACCGGCCCCATCTGCACAGAGCCTCGAAAAGCGCTCCGGCCTCCACGGGCTTGGTCAACCTGTCGTTCATGCCTGCGGCCAGGCAAAGCGCCCTGTTTTCCTCGACAACATCGGCGGTCAAGGCGATGATGGGAAGCCGAGCGCACCTGGCATCCTTGCGAACAATTCGCGTGGCTTCATAACCGTCCATCTCGGGCATGTGCACATCCATGAGCACAACGTCCGGCAGCGGCCGGTTCGAATCCAGCAGACGTCGCACGGCCTCCCGGCCATTGGTCAGCGTTTCAAGCTCCGTTCCGGCCTGCGTGAGCATGACTTCGAAAAGTTCGCGGTTGAATGCATTGTCGTCCACCACCAGAACGCGCAAGCCCCGCACCTGCTCCAGGTTGCGAAGCTCCTCGGCGTGCTGGGCCTCGCCCTCTTCGTCCACAATCTCTTCCTGAAACACGAGCAGACGCAGCATATCCTCCACCGTGGAAAGCGTTAACGGCTTGGCCAGAATTGCCCGGGTCCCGCAGAACGCCGGTTGCAGACCTTCCATTTCCGGACGGGCCAGGCTCGACATGACGGCGACCGGAGTCCCGTTGGCGACACCGGCCTCACGCAGACGCGAGGCGAGCTCGACCCCGGTCATATCCGGCAGATCCCAATCCAGAAGGATCGCATCAAATCTTTCTTCAGCGGCCATGCTCAGCGCTTCGCCAGCCGTGACGGCAACGCGCATGTTCAGCCCCAGCCGATGCGCAATGTTCTCCATAGCCGTTCTGACTAGAGCATTGTCCTCGACGAAAAGCACCGAGAGCCCCGCATACCTGGTTGGCGAGAGCTGGACGTTTTCCCCGATTTCTTCGGGCACCGCGAACGGAATCGTGAACTCGAAGATTGAACCCTTGCCCGGAGTGCTTGAGACATCGATATCCCCCCCCATAAGCTGCACCAACCGGCGACTGATGTTCAGTCCCAGCCCCGTCCCGCCAAAAACCCTGGCCGTTGATCCGTGGGCCTGCTCGAAAGACTGGAACAGACGGGGCACAACATCCGCCTCGATGCCGATGCCCGTGTCGAGGACCTGAAACCGCAGCGCCGTCTTGCCCTCTTCCGGCGCACCCTGCCCGGGCAGACTCACATCGACGACGACCGTGCCGCCTTTGGTGAACTTGACGGCATTGCCCCCAAGATTGACCAGCACCTGCTCCAGTCGCATAAAATCACCCGCGATGCGCCGAGGAACCCCTGGGCCGACGCTGACGACCAGCTCGTTCGCGTTTTCAAAAGCGCGCGGCACCAGGATGTCAGCCGTTTCGCGCAGCAAGTTCTCCACCTCGAAAGGCTTCGAATCCAAGTGAATCTTGCCTTCCTCGATCCTGGAAACGTCGAGGATGTCATTGATGATTCCCAGCAGATGCCGGGCAGATGCCTGGATCTTGCGCAGATACTGCCGCAGGGGTCCTGTTCCCCCGGACTGCATGGCCAGATTCAAAAAACCCAGAATGGCGGTCATGGGGGTGCGGATCTCGTGGCTCATTCCGGCCAGGAAAATGCTCTTGGCCTTGGCCATGGCCTCGGCCGCCTGGCGCTGCGACGAGATGGAATAAGTGAAATAGGCCAGCAGAAAGGCCATGGCCAGCGCCTCGGCAATGAAACCGACCCACATCATCATGGGGTGCATGAACGCGGCTCCGCCATTGGCCGCCCTGTTGTAGATCAGCGTGTCGAAAACCGTTCCGCCCCATGCTGCCAGAAAGATGATCGATACCGTTCTGTTGCGTTTGAGGTTGTCGACACAGGCCCAGGCGCCGATGAACGCCACGGGCATGACGATGCGCATGGAGAGGCTTCCATGCAGATGCTCCGGCAGAAACGGCCCCACGGCGGCGGCCGAAAAGACGAGGAAGACGCTCCCGAGCAGAAGCCTGTCCAGAATTCTGTTGTATATCCTCGTATCCATGACGGCCCGGATGACCAGGGCGAGGAATCCCTGGGTCACGAGACCGACGATCATGATCATTTCCGTAAGATTCCGAAAACTGACGAGGTGCTGATAGCTGGTCAGGGCCACGAAGGAGGCAAAACCGAGGTTGCCGGGTATGGACCACTTGAATTTGTCGATACCGGCATAGAGCCAGACAAAAAGATGGCCAAAGGCCATGGTCAGAAAATAGCCGATGACCAGACCCGTGCCGAGGACCTTGAGGCTGTTGACATGCAGGGCGCTGTCCACGGTGGAGATGTGCGGACTGACCATGATCGGGCGCACGCCGGTCACACGCAGGTAGCACGTAAGGGGCTTTGAGAGATCTTCCGGGAGAAGGAAGTGCCGCCGTTCGGGCTCTCCGGTTTTCGAAAGGAGGTTTCCGGCGGCATGGACCTGCCAGCCGCCGGAAGCATCAGGCCGGGGAACATACAGATGGATGGTGTCGTAGACGTTCCAGCCGGGATCGAGAATCCAGGCGGAAGGGAGTCCCCGGCGATTAGCCGATCGAGGATCTTCCTCGATCGAGAAGCGAAACCACAGGGCCGAGGACGTAAAGCCGAAATTGAAGTGTCCGGATGCCGGGGGAGCGTACTTTCCCGCCATGGCCGAAGAGGCGGCCTGATCGATGGTCAGGGATCTGTCGCGATCTTCCATGACCGCCATGAATGGGCGCAGGTCGTGCTCTTGGACCGAACAATCCAGCATCAAAACTGGCAGGTTTCGGGCCTGTAGAGAACCGGCCAGGCAAAAGAAAAGAAAAAAGAAAAAGAACGTCCCGCAGCGTAGCGAAGAAAAATGGCAAGCGCACAATGACATTTTCCCATGCCGGGAACTCATGGCTTAAGCCTACGGGGCGGAATCACGGAGCTCTCCGGCTGCGATGGCGACCTCTTCGAAAAGAGCATGGAAGGCAGGAAGTTCCTGTTTGATGCCGTCCACGTCTCCGATCCGGGCCAGATTTTCAAGAAGTGCGCTCTGGGCAGCCAGCCTCTTGGCCGAAAGGTTTGCAGCCCCGCCCTTGATGGAGTGAAAGAACAGGACGATTTCATCGCAATTGCCGCCCTGCACGACCGTTTCCGCCTTTTCCCGAACCTGTGTGTTGAGCTCCAGAAATCTGAGCAAAAGCTTCACGAAAATCTGCCTGTTCCCGCTGAACCTCAGCAGCGCCTCCTCCATGTCCAGAACCAGGATTGCCGCGTTACTGTTCATCAAAACCTCCGTGAAAATATCAATCCATGCCAAAAAACCTTAACCTGCTAAAATTTCGGCACAAACAAACCCAGGATCTTTCATTCACGCATCCGCCCAATAAATACGCACTACGAACTTATTAATCCGAGCATAAAATAGTTAACATTCGTGGAAGAATTGTGTACATTCGGATCCATGCAAACCACCGATGCACGCAAGCTTCCGCCCAAG
>NZ_JADBGG010000058.1 GCF_014873765.1 Desulfomicrobium macestii
TCGCAGTGACGCAGTTACCTTCGACTTCAGGGGTGTGGCTTACCCCGAGGTGGACTTACACCACCCTGACAAAGCGCCTTCGCGGGCGCACTCATCCCCTTGAAGAAGGGGATCCATGTCTTCAATGCCCATTATAAAGTCCAATCTCTTGGAGGCTGTTCAAAAACCATTCTGGCAAGGCGCGACCCGATTTTGGAGGTTGACGTGTAGCCGCCTACATGAGCCCTTCAAAATCGGCTCACAACGCAGTCCAGAAGGGATTTTTCAACAGTCTCTCCTTTAATCCACGTGATCAAGCACGATACTCTCGAGAAGTTTAAGGATCCCCGCCAGCAACCCGGCAAACAGCAACGTGACGACGGCGTTGTAAATCCGGCGCGGCTCCATGGGGTATTCGGGCAGGGTCGGGGCCTGGAGCACCGAGACCTTTTCCAGCATCCTGGTTGCGTCCATGCGCCCTTTTTCCAGGCCAATGAGGGCCGACTTGTAGATGTCCCCGGTGAAGGCGACCTCCATTTCCAGGCGCTGAAATTCCTCCACCGTGAAGTTGAGCGTCTTTCCCGACGGCGCGGCCAGCTTGGCCTTTTCCTGGGCGATCTGGCGGTTCACGGCGTCAAGGGACTGCCGGAGCATGGTGATGTTGGGGTGATTCTGATCCAGGCTCCTGGGCAGGGATGCCAACTGGGTCTGGATGCGGGCGCGTTGTTCCTCGAGCCTGGCAATGATCGCGCCCATGCTTTCCGCCGTGGATTCGGGTGAAACCAGGCCCTTCTCGTTCTGAAAAGCGAGCAATGCCTGACTGGCCTGCCGGAAGCGTTCCTGGGCCAGATTGACCTGGGTGGTCAGAAAGCGCACCTGCACCTCGGCCAGTTCATGGCCGATCTGGTTCATGTAGCGCTCCCCTTCCTGCACGAGCATGGCGGCGACATCCCGGGCTGTCGCAGGGTCGTAAGCCTGAACCCGGACGCGCAAAACCCCTGAAAAATCATCGTAACTCACATTCACTCGCGAGAGGTAATGCCGGTGAAACCACTCCATGGAGGCATCCTGAAACCACATCCTCGAAATGATGTCCTGGCTCTTGTCGCTGTAGTGCGAGCGCAGGTCCAGTTCGGCATCGAGTTTTTTAAGCATGTCGACGGAGAGCAGATATTCCCTCAGCAGAAGCTGGTCGGAGCGGTTGACCCCGGCGACACCTGCGATAATTGTCGAAATGTCAAAGCCTGGGGCGCTCACGGAATTGGTTTTGCGGATGATCACGTTGGCATCCGACACAAAGCGGTCCGAAGCGAGGAACACCCAATATGCCACAGCGGCCAATGCCGAGATAAATACCAGTCCGATCAGGTACCGAAAAATTTTCATGCTGAGAGTAACCCGTCCTTATCCTGTGTGCAGGTCGCATTGAATGCGGCCCAGATGACTCCGAACCGGAAATTCCTTGGAAAGTTCATTTCTGTATGCTGTCCTTGTATGCTTTCAGCGCATCATCGATCTTGTCGAACCAGTGCGCCTGCCCATCGGCAAGCCAGATGCCGGCCTGGCAGAACTGCTTCAGCGTGCCCTCATCATGGGCGACCATGATCAGCCCGGCGCGATGAGCCATGTCCTTGAACGCAGCAGCCGTCTTCTTGCGGAACGAGGCATCACCGGCGGCAGTGACCTCGTCGGAAATGTACACGTCAAAATCGAAGGCCAAGGAGAGGGCGAACTGCAGTCGTGCCCGCATGCCCGAGGAATAGGTTTTGAGCGGTTCGTCAAAGGCCTGGCCCAGTTCCGAAAAGCCCTGCACAAAGGCCAGTCGGTCCGAGAGATCATCCTGATGACCATGCACCCGGCACACGAACTTGGCGTTCTGGCGGCCGGTCAGGGTCCCCTCCAGCCCGCCCTGGCCCATGGGCCAAGAGACCCGGCACTGCCGCACGACCTGCCCCTTGTTGGGGAAATCCATCCCGCCGATGATGCGCAGTAAGGTAGATTTTCCTGCGCCATTGACGCCGACCAGCCCGACATTCGTGTTGGCCGGTATGGTCAGGCTTACGCCCTGCAGGACCCATCGCCCCATGCCGTGATCGGTTTTGTACCGCTTATGAACGTCTTCGATCCGGATCATTGCATCACCAACCGCAATACATATCGTCGATAGAGAAGTAGCCCCAGAAAAATGCTGACCGCGGAGCAGGCATAGAGATAGCTTAGGCTGAGTCCCGGCACCGCATGATAGTGAGGCACGTAACCCAAGCGCATGGCCTCGATTCCATGAGCGACGGGGTTAAGCATCAGGTGATCGCGATACGGCATGGGGATCGACGAAAGCGGCCAGATGACTCCTGAAATAAGGTAAAGAGGCATCATCAGTATCTTCAGGATGTGCTCAAGCTCGGGGACGAGTTCCATGAGCACCGAAGCGATGAGCCCGTACCCCATCCCGAACAGCCACAACCCCAGCGCCGCCCCCATGACCAGTAAAGGATCGCTTGGGATCGCATCGCGGCCCAGAAGGTTGACGATGGTTATGATGATCACCGACACCAAGGCCATGATGAAGGCCTCAAGCCCTCCACGGACAATGGCTGTGTCAAAGGGCTTGACCTGCCGGTAGGCGAAAAGCGGGCGGTTGCAGTCCACTGCGTACATGACCTGAATGCCTGTGCGGCGAAACAGGAAAAAAGCCAGCATGCCGACCATGAGCCAGACAACAACATCCATACCACCCATATTGGTCGTCCGCACGACTCCCCACATGAGCGCCAGAAAGCCGATGTGCGTCACGGGCTCGATCAGAAGCCAGAACCACGCGGCCCGCTCCCTGAAGAGGCGGTCCAGCGCCTCGCGCAGGAAGATGGCCCGCCAGACGGAAATGGTTATGGTTAAAGAACTGCGCATGATTCCGGGCGGCTACTGGAAGAGCCGTTGCATGTTGTTGTTGATGGTCAGGGTCGGGTTGGCCACGGACACGATGATTCTCAGGAACTTCTCGAACTCGGCGGCCGGGGAGTTGGCCACGTAGATCACGTCGCGGTTCTGGACCGGGAAGTTCTGGGTCACGAAGAAGGACGCCGGGTCGCGCAGGTCGATCTGGTAGACCACAGGCACAGTGCCCTCGGCCGTTTTGACCGTGGCCTCCACCGGACCGAGCAGCTTTTCGTCCTCGAAACGGAATATGAACACGCCGCGCGCGTCGGCCCGGTTGTCGTTCAGGCCGCCGGAGCGCGCCAGGGCCTGGGCCAGGGAGATGCCCTGGGCCTCGAAGGGCACTTCCTCGTTCTTGCCGGTGGCACCCAGGACCGAAAAGCTCTGGGGCTGGAAAAGAGCCGTGACCACGTCGCCGGGAGTGAGCTGGATATTCTGCTTCGGGTCGCGGATGATGGCGTCGAGGGGCATGGTGGCCGTCAGGTTCTGCCGGGACAGCTGGACCGCCATGCGGTTGATCGGCTGCGTGACCCCGCCGGCCAGGGCCAGGGCGTCGAGAAGGCGCTCCCCCTTGGGCGTCAGGGGCATGAGCGCGCTCTTGCCGACATCGCCGACAATGGTCACGTTGGACGTGTTGTTCTTGACCACCCGCACCAGAACCTGGGGCTGATTGGCCTTGCCGCGCAGGCCCTTGACGATGTCCGCCTCGATCTGCTGCGTCGTGCGGCCCTTGACCAGCACCCGCCCGGCGAAAGGCACGGTGATCATGCCGTCCGCATTGACCATCTGGCCGGGAAGGGTGACCGAGCTCGAGGTCATGCTCCCGCCGAAGGGGTCGAACAGCCCGGCCCCGAAAAGCATGGCCGGAGGAGTCTCCCAGACCGACACCTCGATGATGTCGCCGGGGCCGACCAGGTAGCTGTTGGCCCCGGGATCGGGAAAGACCGCGTCAAAGGTCCCGAGCTTCTTGGCTGCGGCGAGCTTTCTGGCCAGCGCGTCGTCGACGTCGACCAGCTGGATGCCCTGGATGCGCGCGTTGTCGCGACGCTCCTGGACCTGCTCCCGGCTCGGGCCGTGCGAGGATATCCAGCCGGGCATGGTCGCGCAGCCGGACAGACCGACAAGGAGCAGCACGAGGGCGGCGACGGGTTTCATGGACAAGGCTGATGCAGCATTCATGAGAGTATTCCTTGCGGGATCAGTTTACTGGCGGTCTGGCATGCGTGGCGGATATCGACTTCGCTGTGCGCCTCGGACAGGAAGAAGCGCAGTCGCGCGGCCTTCTCCTCCACGGCGGGGTAAATCACGGGCTGCACGTTGATGCCGTGTTCGAAAAAGGCGCTGGAGAGGCGGACTGCCGCCAGGGAGCTGCCGGTGATCAGCGGGATGATGGAAAATCCCTGGGAAAAGCCTGTCTTCAGGCCCGCCTTCTGCGCCAGTTCGAGGAAGAGGCGGCCGTTTTCCTGCAAACGCCGCACGCGCTCGGGCTCCCTGCGCATGACGCGCAGTGCGGCCAGGGACGCCGCGGCCAGGGGCGGGGCGATGCCGACGCTGTAGACGAAGCCGGGTGCGGCGTACTTGAGGTGGTCTACCAGGGCGCGCTCCCCGGCGATATACCCCCCGCACCCGGACAGGGTCTTGGACAGGGTTCCCATCCAGATGTCGACTTCGCCGGGGGCGACGCCGAAATGCTCGAACAGGCCCCGGCCCGTGGAACCGATCACGCCCAAGGCGTGGGCCTCGTCGACCATGAGAAAACACCCGTGCCGGCGCTTCAACTCGATGAGGGCGGGCAGGTCGGGCAGGTCGCCGTCCATGCTGTAATGGCCCTCGACGACGATAAGCGCCCGCTCGAACTGGCCGCGGATTTCCCCGAGCAACGCGTCCAGGGCCCGCACGTCGTTGTGCGGGAAACTGCGGCGCGACGCTCCGGACAGCTTGGCCCCTTCGAGCACGCTGTTGTGGATCAGGCTGTCGTGGACCACGAGGTCCCTGGGCCCGAACAGGGTGGCGATGGCCGAAACGTTGGTGGCGTGGCCGCTGACAAAGACGACGCAGTCCTCGGCCTCGTAGAGTTCGGCGATGGCCTCTTCCAGTTCGAGCTGCACGGGCCGCTCGCCGGCCACGAGGCGGCTGGCCGAGGCCGAGACGCCGTAGCGGTCGATGGCGTCCTTGGCGGCCTGGCTGACCTCGGGATGACCGTTCAAGCCCAGGTAGTTGTAGCTGGAGAAATTGAGGTAGCTGTGCTGGCCGATGGTGGTCGTGGCCGCGGCGAGGCCCTCATGGGTTTTGAAAAACGGGTTGTCCACGCCAAGCGCCCTGCTCGCCCCCATGAGCACCTGCATTTCCTTGTAGCACGGGTGGCTGTCAAAACGGGTCAGATTCCCGGACACTGCGTTTTCTGCCTGCCGCGTCACCGGCTTTGATCCTGCAGCGGCAAGAGACTCCGTCTTGCGCCCGAGAATGCGGCCGATGAGCTGCGCCTTGTTCATCGCGCTCATGCCAATCTCTCCTGTTCGAGCACGGTCTCGGCTTTGCGGGCCACGTACTCCATTTCCTCGGCGCTCATCCGCTCGCCATGCTGCCGGGCGAGATTCTCCACCGTGGAGTCCGGCGCGGCATCCCCACCCTCCTCCGCACCCTTGAGCCGGTCCACGATGCGCTGGGCGACCCTAGTTGCCGAAGGCGATTCGTTGAGCAGCATGACCGGGAACTGCACGCCAAAGCGCTTCTCGAGCCCGAGTGCCAGCTCCACGGCCATGAGCGAATCCATGCCCAGGTCGTGCAGGGGCCGCTCGGGATCGACGCGGTCCGCGTTCAGGGAGAGAATCTGCGCCACCTCCTGCACGACGAGATCACGCACCATGGCCATGAGCTCCGCGCCGCTCTTCTCCGCGGCCAGGGCACGGAAATCCAGCTCCGCCTCATCCCTGGCCACGTTCCCGCGCCGCCTGTTGAGCACCGCGAAGCGGGAGCTCTCGGCCGAAGGCAGGAAGCGGCAGAGCACGGCCCAGTCCATGTTGGCCAGCGCGCCATCCCTTTGCGAGCCGATCATCTCGTCCAGACGCGCCAGGGCCTCGGCTGCCGCCAGGGGCTTTCCGCCCAAGCGCTGGGCCAGGCTGTCCCGGACGGCGGTGTTGCGCGTCAGGTATCCGGCGTCCCCGATAGGCCCCCAGCCGATGCACGTCGCCGGGAGCCCGGCCTGCCTGCGCAGCTGCGCCAGGGCTTCGAGGCCGGCGTTGGCCGCCACGTAGTTGGCCTGACCGGGGTTGCCGATGGCCGTGGTGATGGACGAGTAGAGCACGAAATGCTCGAGGGGCAGGTCGCGGGTCAGGTTGTGCAGATTCCACGCCCCCAGCAGCTTGGGCCGCAGCACGGCGCCCATGCTCTGGGCGTCGAGGTTGGCGATGAGGCGGTCATCGAGGACCATGGCCGCGTGCAGCACGCCACGGATGGGCGGCAGCTTTGCCGCGGCCTGCTGCAGGACGTGCGCCAGCGACCCCTCATCGGTCACGTCGCAGGCCAGGGCCAGGACGTCAACGCCCAGGGCCTTCAAGTCCTCCACCGCGCCCTGCGCCCCGGGAGCGTCCAGCCCCCGTCTGCTCACCAGGACGAGGTGCTTCACGCCCCGTGCGGCCAGCCGGCGGGCCGACTCCAGACCGAAGCCCGCCAGGCCGCCGGTGACCAGCCACGTGGCGTTTTCCTCAAAATGAACATGTTGCGGCGCGGCAGCCGTGAGGCGAACCCGTGCGGAGGCGTCCTCCAGCGAGACCACGATCTTGCCCATGTGGCGGGCCTGCTGCATGCACCGGAAGGCCTCGACCACCCTGTCGGCCGGAAAAACCGTGTACGGCAGCGGAGTCAGCACGCCGCCGTGGAACAGGGCCATGACCTCGTCCAGCAAGCGCGCGGCCAGACGCGGGCGGCCGGTCAGCAACTGGTCGGCGTCGATGCCGAAATAGCTGATGTTGTCCTTGAAGGGCCGCAGTCCGACCTGGGTGTTCTCGAAGAAGTCGCGCTTGCCCAGTTCCAGGAAGCGCCCGAAGGGCCGAAGCACCCGCAGGTTGCGCCGGATGGCCTCGCCGGACAGGGAATTGAGGACCACGTCCACGCCCTGGCCGTCGGTCACGGCCAGAATGTCGTCGGCAAAGGCGTGGCTGCGCGAATCAAAGACATGGTCCGCTCCCAGAAGGCGCACCAGATCGCGCTTCACGTCGTTGCCGGCCGTGACGAAGACCTCCGCGCCCAGATGCCTGGCCAGCTGGATGGCCGCCATGCCCACGCCGCCCGCGCCGCCATGGATGAGCACGCGCTCGCCGGGCTGGAGGTCGGCCAGGTGCCTGAGGGCGTAATAGGCGGTCAGAAAGACCGTGGGCACCGTGGCGGCCGCCTCGAATGTCCAGCCTTCGGGCATGGGCATCAGGGCGTGGACAGGCGTGACCACGTGGGAGGAGAAGCAGGCCGGGCCGAAGCCCATGACTGCGTCGCCGGGCTTGAAGCGCCCCGCCCGCTCCCCGACGCGGGTGACCACGCCGGAAAACTCCAGACCCAGGCTGGCCCCGGCAAACCCCTTCTCCACGGCCTCGTCGGGCAAAAGTCCCATGAGGTACATGACATCGCGGAAATTGAGGCCCACGGACCGCGTGCGCACCTCCACGTCTTCCGCCTCCAGTTCGCGCTCCTGTCCGGGCAGCCACACGAGGTTGCGCAGCCGTCCGGGCACGTGAAAGTCCAGCCTGAAGCGTTCGGCCGGAGCCTGCGCCCCGGCCTGGCCCTCCTCGACCAGGACCAGGGAGTACCGGCCGTCGGCGCCAAGCACGATCTCGCTCGCGCCGTCGGGACGCAGCAGCTCCCGGACGAGCAGGGCCCGGGCGTCGTCCCCGGCCGGCTGCGCGTCCAGGTCGATGAGCGTGCAGCGCAGCGCGGGCAGTTCGTTCATGACCACGCGCCCCAAACCCCACAGGGCCGCCTGGGCGGGGTTGCGCTCGCGATCAGGCGGCAGGTCCGAGGCCAGCGCCCCGCCCCTGGTCACGACCCAGAGCCTGGGGGAGCGCCCGTGGGCCGCAATCTCCTGCACGCAGCGCAGCGCGCTGGAAAGCAGGGCCTGCGAGTCTTCCACCGCCTGGCCCCAGCCCAGAAGCAGGGCCACGTGGTCCGCGCCCGCAAGGGATTCGTCCACCGGAGCCTGAGCCACCATGACGCGCTGGCCACGGCTCTCCAGCTCCGCCTTCAGGCCATCCGAGGCGTGGGACGACGCGTCGTCGATGACGAAAAGCCACTGTTCGGAGGCACGCTCGCCCAGATCCGGCGCGGCCGCGAAGGGGCGGCGGCCCATGACCAGGTACGCGCCTTCGGCGAGCCGCCCGGCGGCCGGTTCGGTGAAACAGGCCACATCGTCGAAACCTTCCGTGCCCAGCTCTTCGAGCCAGCCTTCAGGGGCCAGCAGCGGCGAGACCGGTTCGGTGCCACCGGCGGCGTCGGGGAGGCTGTTGCACCACCACCCCTCGTCGAGACCGGCCAGAAAATCGGCGCTCCAGTCGGGGTGGCGCTCGGCCACGAGCAGCAGGCCGCCCGGCGCGAGCATCCCCCTGGCCCAGTCCAGGGCGGTCCTTGGGCTTCGGGCCCGATGCAGGACATGGCCGAGGATGACCACGTCGTAGTGCATCTGCGGCAGGGCGTCCTCGCATCCAAGACCCCACTGGGCGCAATCAAGGCCCGTCAGGCTGACCGCGGGCAGGTCCCCGAACTCGGCCTGCGCCCGTTCCAGCGCCCTGTCGTCGGCAAAGGCCAGGACATAGTCCAGCCTGTCCTCGGGCAGGATGCGGCAGCGTTCGCGCGTCCACCCGTCAGGCCCGGCGGCAGCCTCCAGCACGCGCAGCCTTTTGCCCCGTGGCAGCCCGGCGGCAAGGCCGCGCAAAACGCCCCAGGAGGCCACGCCCGTGCCCAGATAGGCAGGGTCCGCGTAATACGCTTCCGCCACGGGGGTGCGCCGCAGGGCGGCCAGGAAGTCCGGTTTCAGTTGCGGCTCGGCCATCAACCGGGGCAGATGGAGGCCGACCCGGCCCAGAAGGGCCAGCTGCGGCAGACAGGCCGGGAAATCCCGCAGCAGGTTGCGCCAGATCTCGCCGGCGGGGGGAAAGTCCTCCACGGCGGTCAGCCGCCATTGCCCGTCCTCGAACTCGAGCAGGCCCTCGCGCCGCAGGAGCCCCCGGAGCCAGATCCCGTGGGACGAGGACAGCCCGGCCAAGGCTTCCCGGCCCTGGCCGCCCTCGCTCAAGCCCTCGAACCCTTCGCGGGCCATGGCCAGGACCAGGGCTTCGAGCAGGGGCAGCGCTTCCGTGAACCATGCCGCGCGCTGCGGCTCCATCGTCTCCAGCGCCTCGCGGCACCACAGGGCGAGCTGGTCCATGTCCGGCAGCATGCGGCAGGCGGACTCTTCGGGGTGCGGACAGGGCCTGGTCACCACCCGCCAGGAGGCAATGCGGGATTTGTCCCGGTTGGACAAGGGCGCGGCACGGAAACGGCAGTCGCGCATGACGGCCATGACCTCGCCCGAGGCGTCCAGCAGGTCGAAATCGGCCAGAACGGAGCGCGCCCCGCGGCGGCGCAGGCGGGCGCGAAAGCCGGCCATGCCGTCCGCACGAAGCAGGACGAACCGCCCGGTTTTGACCGGCAGCAGGGCGGCCCCGCCGCCGGATTCTATCTCGTCCTGGAAAAAATCCAGCAACGACTGGGCGCAGGCGTCCATCAACGCGGGGTGAACCAGGTAGCCGGCGGCATCCTGAAACTCGGCGCGCAGGCGGCCTTCAAGGAGGTCACCCGCCACGCGGGCGGAGTCAAGCGCCTGGAAGGCCGGGCCGTAATCCAGGCCCAGTTCGGCCGCCAGGCGGTAATGGTCGGCGCTGTCGATGCCCACGGCGTCGGCAGGCACGTGGCACAGGGGCTGCGCGCACGAGGCGGCTTCGACGACCCGGCCCACGGCGTGCATGGTCCACGGGTCCTCGCTCAGGCGCTGGCGGCTGCGGATCCGAAAACCCCCGTCGCGGGGATCGAGGCTCAGCTGCACGGTGCGGGCATGCTCGCCGTCAAAGACCATGGGCGAGAGGATATCGAGTTCCTCCAGGGCCAGGATTTCGCTCCCGAGCCACTGGCGCGCGGCCGCGAGCCCCATCTCGACATATCCGGTGCCGGGGAAGACGACGGCCCCGCCGACCTTGTGATCGGAGAGCCACGGCAACACCACGGGGTCGAGCACGTTCTCCCAGGCGGTTTCCTGTCCGGACACGGGCCAGCCCAGCAGGGGATGCACCCGGCGGCGCTCGATGGCCCGGAGGCTTTCCGGCGTACTCCGGTACCAGTGGCGTTCGTACTGCCATGGGTAGACGGGCAGACGGACTTCGCGGCCGACCCGTGGAAAAAACACGTCCGCGCCTTTCAGCCCGGTCAGCAGATGGGCGCGCAGGGCCACCTCGTCGATGCGCTCCAGGCCGTCGGCGTTCTTGCGCAGCGTGGGCAGGACCCGGCCTTTGACGTCCAGGGAGGCCAGGGTGTCGCGCATGTAGCGCTGCAGGATGGCGTGGGGGCCGATTTCGATGAAGACGCGGCACCCGGACTGGGCAAGCCCGGCCACGGCGGCTTGGAAATTCACGGTTTCGCGCACGTTGCGCCACCAGTACCAGGCGTCAAGACAGGGGCCGTCAAGGGCGCCGGCGGTCACGGCCGAGACGAAGACCGCCCTGGCGCACGGCGCAGGGGCCAGATCGCCCAGGTTCGAGAGCAGGCTGTCCCGGACGGAGTCCATGTGCCGGCTGTGAAAGGCGTACTCGAGGTCCAGCAGCTTGAAATGCACGTTCCTGGCTTTCAGACAGTCGCCAAGGGCGGTCATGTCCCCAGCGCTGCCGGCGAAGGTCACCATGTGCGGGCTGTTCACCGCGGCAATGGTCACGTCGAGGGTCTCGCCCAGGCCGGACAAGGCTTCCAGCGCGGCGTCCCTGGAAATGGAGGCCGCAGCCATTTTTCCCAGACCGTGCGTGGCCCCCTGGGCCGCGCTGCGACAGACGATGACCCGCACGGCCTGCTCCAGTGTCAGCGCGCCGGAAGCCCAGGCGGCTGCCACCTCCCCCACGCTGTGCCCGGCCACACCGCAGGGCTTGATTCCACGCTCCTCGAGCAGCGTGGTGATGCCGACCTGAATGGCGAAAAGCAGCGGCTGCGCCACGACGGTGTCGTCGAGCCGCGACTCCTCTTCTTCGGCCAGGAGTTCATCGAGGATGGAGAATCCGGTCAGGGCTCCCACCTGGGCATCGATTTCCGCCACAACGGCGGCAAAGCGGGGGGAAGCGGCGAGCAGGGCGCGCGCCATGCCCAGCCACTGCGCCCCGTTGCCCGAGTAGACAAAGGCCACCCCGCCGCATTCGGGCAAGGCGTCCTCGACAAAAACCGACGCCGGGCATTCCCCCTCGGCATACGCGGCCAGATCGCGCACGGCGTCTTGCGGCGCACCAGGGGCCAGGGCGAGCCGCTTCTCCAGCCGCTCGCGCCCGGTCGCCGCGCCGTAGGCCACGTCGTAAAAATGCCCATCCGGCATGCCATCCAGACACCGGGCGTAACGGCCGGCCATGTCGCGCAGGGCCGCCTCGGTGCGCGCGGAAAGAAACAGCGGCGGACGGGGCTCGGCTTCGACAGGGGCGTCCTCACGGCGGAATTCCTGGATCAGGACATGGGCATTGGTGCCGCCGAAACCGAACGAATTGACGCCGGCCACCAGAGGCTTGTCGCCCCCTGCGCCAAGAGGCTGCCGCCGGGTGACCACTTCGAGATTCAGGCCGGCGAAATCGATGTTGGGGTTGGGGGTGGTCAGATGCAGGGTCGGCGGGACTTCGTGGTTGCGCAGGCACAGAAGCGCCTTGACCAGGCCCGCCATGCCCGAGGCGGGTTCCAGGTGCCCGAGGTTGGTCTTGACCGACCCGATGGGCAAAGGGGAGAGCCGAGACTGGCCGTAAACCTGCCCGATGGCCGCGGCTTCCACGGGATCCCCCACCGCCGTCCCGGTGCCGTGAGCCTCCACGTAGTCGATATCGCCGGGCTCAAGCCCGCTCTGGGCCAGCACGCCGCGCATCAGCTCGATCTGGCCCTCGACGCTGGGGATGGTCAGGCCCGACTTGCGCGCCCCGTCGGAATTGACGCCGCTGCCGAGGATGACCGCCTTGATGGAGTTCCCGTCGGCCAGCGCCTTGTCCAACGGCTTGAGCAGCAGCACCGCCCCGCCCTCGGCGCGCACGTAGCCGTCGCCGGAGGCGTCGAAAGCCTTGCACTTCCCGTCGGCGGACAGCATCGACGCCTTGGTGAAGCCCACAAACGGAGAAGGATGCAGCAGCATGCTCACGCCGCCCACCAGCGCGCAGGAAGCCTCGCCCGACCGCAGGCTGCCGCAGGCGTGATGCAGGGCCACCAGGGAAGAGGAACAGGCCGTATCAATGGAAAGGGAAGGACCGTGCAGGTCGAAGACGTAGGAAAGCCGATTGGCGGCGATGCTGAGCGCGTTGCCGGTCATGGAGTGGGACGTCATCACAGCGAGGTCGTCCATACAGCGATTGCCGTAGTCCATGCCCGAAATGCCTACGTAAACTGCGCAATCAGTATCGGCAAGTACGGAGGGTAGTACGCAGCCGTTCTCCATCGCCTCCCAGGACAACTCCAGCAACAGGCGCTGCTGCGGATCAAGGGTCTTGGCTTCGCGGGGGGAGATACCGAAAAAACCCGCGTCGAACTGGTCAATGCGCGACAGCACACCGGCGGAAAACGTGACGCTCCGTCCTGGCTCGGCGCGCTTGCCATGCCGCAACTCATCGACGGCCCAGCGATCAGCAGCAATACTACCGACTAAGTACTTACTACGTATCAGCGCGTCCCAAAAGACCGTGTCGTCGCTCAAATCTCCAGGAAATCGGAACGCCAGACCGATAATCGCAATGCCTTGATGCAAAGAAAAGCTCCACTATAAAATAAAAATACAATTGATTTAGAAAATATGTAAAATAATATTAATTTGCGCATCTTTCCAATTCGTAGAAAAATATGCGAAATAAATTCATTTATGAACAAATCTAAAAAATGCGCCAGAACGCAAGCAGAAACGGAACAACAAGAAACGTTTCCCAAAAAAGGGCGTCACAAGTCAAGACAACATTTAGCATGTCTTTTTTGCCCAATTTTCGCCAACAAACTCCGAACAATGCGCCTCCCCTTATCACACAAGCCGCCGCACACAACCCCAAATTTCGTATGACAAAAAAAAATCAATCTCCGCAAACATCGAAATACTGGACCCTGTAATACATGCAGCATTGCACCGAGGCAGCCATTTCAATCCGAGGAAGCGGGCGCGACAGGGCAGGAGATTTTCAACCAGCACCACCGATCCCCTGAGCACCCTTGCAAACCATTCACTTGCTGTTTGACATTATATACGGTGGGTATTTAGTTTAGTTCTCGACTTTCGGGGTTAGCCATTAGTAGCTAACAACCTTTGTTCATTGAAAATATAATCGAAATTGCGCCCCAAACTGCGTATTCCGTCTCGG
>NZ_JADBGG010000059.1 GCF_014873765.1 Desulfomicrobium macestii
CCGAGACGGAATACGCAGTTTGGGGCGCAATTTCGATTATATTTTCAATGAACAAAGGTTGTTAGCTACTAATGGCTAACCCCGAAAGTCGAGAATATTTAGTTAAAAATACTCTTAAAGATTTATATAACAATTTAAAATTATTATCGATGAATATAAAATACGAAATAATAGATTAATAAATTATAAATAAAATTATGATATATAATTAAAATAATATTTTCTGAGAAAATAGCAAGCAAAGAAAGAAAAAAAGATTTTAAATAATAAATTAATTTTTTATTTTATATTAATTACGAATCATATCGGCTTATTGAAAATCAATTTATGATATTATGACTGTTTTATTGCAAATCAATAATGATCCATACGTAGTGGAGTATATGCATAATAAGGGTTTAAAAACCGGATGTATTGAGAATGTATTTTGTGGACCGGAGGACCACACCGACGAAGATGAGCAGCACAAACCAAAAGAGCCGGCTGGAGCAAAATTATCCTAATCAAGCCGGACTATTCGGTATTTATCCCGTACGAATCTCAGCCATCCCCGAGTCTTTTTCACCAGATTCATGCCGCGAAAGTACATGTTTTCCCGAATTTTTCTGACGTCGCGATACTGGCATAGTGAACAATAAACTATCGCCGTCACACGGCACAGGGAGGTTCAATGCGGCATCCGACAGCAGACAGATCCTGGTTCACCTTCGAGACTTCCGCCGCTCTTGGTTTCAGAGTCCACGCCTTCTCGGGCGCCCGGGAAATGCATCGTCCCCGCGAGTTCGAGATCGGGCTCGTCCACGACCTGGGCAACCTCGATTTCACAGCACTGCCGGGCCGGGCGACGTGCCTGTCCATTCGGGACAAAAGCGGCGGCGTACGCCATGTGCACGGCGTCATCAATCGCTTCATACAACTGCACACCGCCAACCGGCGCATCCATTACCGCTGCCTGCTCGTGCCCAGGCTCCATTTCCTGAATCAGGTCAAAACCATAGACCACTTTCTCTGCCAGGACATCGAAGCCCATGTGAACCTGTACGAAGAACCGGCCTGCCGGAAGGTGCTGTCATGAAAAAAATGGTCAGGATCAAGCGCGCCAATGATGAATACGTCAGCCCCAGAATCCATGAAAAGACACCACAGGAAATGTTCAAGCCCCGCGTCGCCTCCAACTGCGAAGTGAACCGGACCCATATTTTTCGGGTCAAGCGGCAGACCGTGGCCATAGTGGTGGTGCCGGGGGTCATGGCGTCGAGGTTGAGCAATCAGGGAGGCGAGACTGTGTGGGATCCGGACGATCTGGGGTTCATGTGGGATACATTCTTCCGCTGTGCCCCTGAGAAGCGTTACGAATTCCTCATTGAAAACGGCCGCCAGGTCATGGCCCAAGGGGACCCAAAAATCCTCAAGAAGTACCCCAAAGCCCAAGAGCGCGGGTGGACCGGCCTGGCCTGGGACTTTTTCGGACAACTGCTCGGCGGCCTGCATGACTGGAAGACGCCGCTGAAGGTTTTTCTGGATTTGCCGGTTTATGCCTTCGGCTTCGACTGGGTGGATTCGTGCCGAAATTCCGGCAAGGCTCTGCAGGAATTCATCATGGGCATCAAAGCGGACAGGGTCATCATCATTTCCCATTCCATGGGTGGCCTGGTGACGCGGTATGCCTTGGCCGGGGAGGGCGGGGAGGCCTTGGCCAAGAAAGTCCTGGGCGTCGTGCATGGTGCCCAGCCCGTGCACGGAGCGCCGGACGCCTATCATCGGGCCATAGCGGGCACGGGAGCGGAAGGCTTGCTCGGCAGGGTAGTCAGCGAGGTTCTTGGCCCCAGCGGTCCGCACATGACCGCCATCATGCCCCACGCGCCAGGAGTCCTGCAGCTCCTGCCCAACCAGTTCTATCTAAACAACAGGGGGGATCAGGCCTGGTTGCATATCCAGGACCTGGACGAGCCGGAACTGTTCACGTCCTACCCGAAAAACAATCCGTATGAGGAAATCTACGCCAAGAGCCACCATAAGGACTATTGGGGCCTCATCCATGGCGAATGGTTTCAGCCGCATGCCGAGGACGGCGAGACGATTGAAAAGGCGCTTGGGCAAGACAATTCTGCTGAATGCCAGCCAGAGACGTCAGAAAGTATCGCCTACAGGCTAAAGAAACGCCTCATTCATGCGAAGGAAGTTCACGATCTCATCGGGCCATACAGCCATCCGCGCACGATCCAGCTCTTCAGCAACGGCGAACATACGACCATCACCGAAGTGTGCTGGCTTGCAAGGGATATCACGCAGCATGTCCTGGACGCGCAAATTGAAAGATATTCACGCGATGACGAGCCGCTGCGGTACCTGAAGGATCTGAGCTGCGTGCCCGACTTCAACCGTTTCGGGAAATACGGCGAGGTGCGCTGGAGAGACGCTGACGGCGCGTTGGGCGATGTGGTTCCCGGCAACGCATTGCTCTTCAAGCTGCAGAAACGCATCCGCGAACAGGGCCTGCGCCTCTATCTGCTGCGCATGACCGCGGCCGGAGAAGAGGTTTCCGGTCTGACGGACGACCCTCTCCGCCATCAGGGCGACGGAACGGTGCCGCTCAGTTCCGCAACGGCCATGGACCCGGAGGTGGATGACTGGGGCAAGCACCTGCATCTGCTGCCGATCTGGTTCGGACCGAACGGGGAATGCAGGCTTTGCACCGGGCAGGTCAATCATGAGGTTCACGCGTCGTTCTTCGTGGACAAAAAAGGCGATGCGCTGGCTGCGGTCAAGAGAGTTGTTCACAATCTCTGCATCGGCTGGCTGAAAGGGGAGTTCACATGAGGCTGAACCCTTTCCCGACCCTGTCCATCTTGCTGCTCACCCTAATTTTTGGAGGATGCCATTATATGACCATCGATACCGCCAGCCCGAATCCAAACTTGCCTCCCTGTCCCGTGACCATGTTCCCCGTAGGGCGCTTTATGGTCCCTGTTCCCAAGGATATGAAACTGGGCGCAGGCATTCACAATATCAATAAAATAACCATCGAGGAAACTGCCTGGAAAAAAGGCCGGGATCGTGAAGAGTACCTGAAGGAAGTTTGGATGCCGGTAAGAACGAAAGCCTGGGAACGATATGTTGAAGGCGGAAAGCTTGGTCCCGCCAGCCAAGGTGGTTGGGCCGAAGAGGATGTCAGCCACCTCTTTGGATATCCGGCCATGCTTCTTTGTTATGGCGACGATATGGCAGACCATTACATCGATGTGCACATAGGTTTGCCCGAGGCTATTTTGCGCCTTAAGGAAAGTCGATTTTATCCCATTGGCCAAGAATGCCTCGACATGGAAGGCCGAATCCTGAACCTGTTCAAACACTACCGCTTCGGCAACAAGAACGTGGCTCCGGACAGCTTCTTTTCGGCCGGGGGCAGGGTGGAGGGGCTCAAGACTTGGCATGAGCGGGCGAGCCTCGGAGCCACATGGCCAGCCGGTGCTTCCAGGCCCACAATTCGATTGTCTTTCCATACCAGCCCCACCTGCACTGATGAATTCCCCAAAAACGTATTCACTGGATCAGCGGTGGCCAGGAAACACGGCATCAGGCTGCATGTGCTGCGTTCTCAAAAACGGACTCTGGCCGGAATGGTAGGGCTGGAGGAAGTATACCTCATAGGCAACAAGGATGACGATGAACTCAGGCTGTCCGCCTCCTGGAAATACCCAGGATCAGGAAAAGACCTGGAGAAACCCGATATTGAGCTTAAAATCACCTGCCCCGAGAGCGCCAAGGAAAAGGCCCTGCACATATGGGACACTGTCATGACCAAGTTCACCACGGTGCGGGAATACTACGGCAGAAGATCGTGAATCGGACAGAATGAAGAATGAGTCCGTGGAGCAGAACCGGAGGGCTTTCGGTTCTGCTCCGCGCCGGTGGTGCGCGAAGATAATCCGCGAATATCATCTGTTACGACACTGCCAAAAGTCGCGAAAGTACCTGCGCGTCATTACCGCGAAGGCGTCTGGTCATGGCGTGACCGCCGCGAGGACCAGAAGCCACGACCGGTTCAGCTCCATCAATTCCAAGCGGGAAAAACCATGGCTTTCGGCTGCGGTCGTGAACCATTCCGGCGTGAGGCGTCGGGCCGGATGCCCTTCGGGTAGTTGGTCATTCCCGGCGTGTTCCAGAATGCCGAGGCGTCCGCCAGGTTTGAGCACGCGGCGGGCCTCGTCCAGCATCAGGCCCAGATGGGTCGTGCGGCCGGGCATGTGCAGGACCATGGCCAGCAGGCAGGCGTCCACGCGGTGCGCCGCCACGGGCAGGGAGGCGGCGATGTCCGCACACACAGGCAGGATGGTGGTCAGGTCTGCCCGCTTGGCGTCCGCATGCAGTTCGCCAAGGACGCGGTTCCAGGTATCGAGAGCCAGCACCGTCCCGTGTGGGCCAACCCGCTTCGCCGCATCCAGAGCATAATCGCCCGGCCCACAGCCCAGATCGACGAAAACATCGCCAGCCTTCAGGCCAAGAGCGTTCCAGACATCTGTGGCGAGGCCGGGCTGGAAACTGCTGGGACCGGACCTGCGCCGGCCGCGAGGTTCAGGCGTCATTCTCGTCCCCGGAAAGTCTCGATTTGGTTTATATTTGACACTGCTTTCACCATGTCCTCATGGGATAAGTGCTGGGGTGGCACGAGTTAGCGGATGCGGCCAGATCTGACTGGGTCTTTGAGACTAAAAGTATATTCAGATTGCCGCACCAGCGCTCCGTCAGGCCAGATTCCGGACTGCGACGCGGCCATACCGCCTCCATGCCAGAGCCAGTCGCGAGGCCGTCAGCACGAAGGCGCCGAATCTGATGAAGCTTTCTTCGTCCAGGGCCCCACCCCGTCAATGCATGTGAATGCTCCGTGCATGGCAGCGTTCCTTCAGGTATCTAACGTGATTTGCCCAGGATGAAAACACGCCGGTTGAAAAAGGTGTGGCTCAACTGCGAGCGCTCAATTTGTCTGAACCCATATGCTCCCCATCTGCTCATGCCGGAGTTTCGTGCTCGCGGTGAAGCCATGCGCGCATAACATAGAAAACCGCCTGGCTCGTAAAAATCAGGCGGCGAGAATCAGCTAATGGATAGTCTGTTCAGAACGGGAATGCGCCGAACAGGAAAAGGCTGAAGACCGGGACGATGAGACCTGTGAAGGTCAGGACGATGAGCAGGCCGCCGACGAGTTTTGCGGAAATCTTGCCGTAGCAGTTTCCCCACACAAGAGCGGTCAGCACGGCAAATGTGGCGAACATGAAAGCCAAGTACGGAACAGGGGCGACTTTGGCCAAGCCTGCGGGGTATCCGTTCATATTGGCGATACAATAAATGCCGCAAAGTATCGAAAGCATCAAACTCGCGTTACCCACGGACTTCATGTTTTCCACTCCCCAGAGCAATGCATGGCCAATCACAAGATAAAGAAGACCAAACGGGATCAATATAGTTGCATCCCATAGGTTTGGTGTCGGAGCAATAGCATTAAGGATACCGCCGATTATCGTGATTATACCGACGGAAAAAGTCATCATGCCACAGGTCTTGGCGTCTCCTGATCCAAGAAAGAAGAGCCCAACTGGTATCCACATCATTGAGATTGCAACTAAAATTACAAGCGTCATTCCTTATGTCCTCATTAAATCAGGTTATGGTTGATCAACTTAATAATAAATTCCCTCCATTATGCTATATTGTTGCTGTCTTGCATTGATTTGTTTCTTATAAAGAATCAATTTATGAAATAATCATGCCAATGAAATATAATTACAGATTTATCAATAAACAATGGACTTGGCTGGTATGAACTCAAGACTTGTAAGTCAGAGCAAGATGAATTGCCGTATCATTTCGGCACGGTCGTGTGGTGATATGATCCACATTTTTGTAGGACGGGAGCTGTGCGGACGATCTCGGCGAGAGAACTTTGCGGAGTGGAAGGAGCTTTCCGGATTATACGGGGGCGTCCCATTTGGGGAATAGGATGCTCGTTGCGGCCCACCCTTGAATTTCGTGAGGACCGACCAAGTTTGTATTCCACGGCTAGGCGTGGCCCGGTCGTCGGGGAGTTTCTGGAGTTTCGCACTCGCGGCAAAGCGGGGGCAAAGGATTTAATTTACTTGTTCCCAGATGCTAACTGACCCATCAAGCCGTAGAAAATTTGCAGAACTTGACGCACACAACTCGTTTAAACTGCAATCCCTTGTTCTCTACTGGCGGGGCCGATGGGGCTCTGGAGTAGCCTCCAATTCGACCGGACACCCTCAAATCAGGGAGCACTCAAATTTTTAGCGCTTGTCAGTGCATCCTCGGCCAGTCGCACTAGGCTCTCCGCGAGGGCTTCGAGATCAGTGCGGGTTATCAGCCCCAAACGGATACCAAGGAGATTCCCTTCAGCCAACGCGGCGAAAACCACCCCGGTTCTGCGGATGGCGGAAAACGACGCGGGGAACAGCCCCATGCCTTCACCAGCAGCGATGCGGGCCAGCAGCACGTCATGCTCGGCCGGTTCCTCCTTGAGCATCGGCGCGAAACCGGCGTGGGCGAAGACCTGTTTCGTGTGATCGAAAAACGCGGGGTGCCCTTCGCGCCGGAACCAGAAGAGAGGCTTCCCGCTCAGATCGCGCAAGCGATGGCGGCCCTGCGTGGCCTCGGGCCAGCCCTCCGGCAGGACGGCGAGCAGCGGCTCCGCGTAGGACAACGGCACGACATGCAGCCCAGGCGCGTCGAGAGGCAGCGCCACGAAGGCCGCATCGACTTTGCCCCTGCGCACATCGCGAACCAGGCGGGGCGATGTCGCGCGCTCCAGACGCAGCCCCGGCCCATGGGTGGCGAAAAGCCGCGACTCCAGGGCCGCGAAGACCCCCTGTTCGAAAGCCGTGGTCAGGCCGACGACAGGGGCACGCGCTCCGGCGACGCGCAAGGCGTGCAGCCGCTCACGGGTGGCCGTCTCCAGTTCCAGTACGGGACGGACGATTTCGAGTACCCTTTCCCCTTCCGTCGTCAGGGTCAGGCCCCGGGAATGGCGGACAAACAGCGCCACGCCCAAGAACTCCTCCAGCCGCTTCATGTGGCGGCTCAGGGGCGGCTGGGCCATGAACAGGCGCTCCGCCGCCCGGCGCAGGTTCAATTCTTCGGCCACCACCGCGAAATAGCGCAGCTGCCGCATGTCCAGGGATTCGAGCATACGTTCCGTCATACCGAAAAGGTATCGCAAAAAAAGTACGATGCAAAGCCTCTCCGGGCTCCTACTTCAATCGAAAGAGGACAAACACCCAACAAGGAGAGGGGACTATGACACGCTACGAGACGGGACTCGCCATGCTCGCAAAGGTCGATGGCAGCGTCGGGGAAAAGGTTATCGAGAGCCTGAAGGACATCGCGCCGGACTTTGGGCGCTACCTCGTTGAATGCTTCGGAGACATTTACTCCAGGCCGGGCCTGGACCTCAAAAGCCGGGAAATCGCCGTGGTCGCGGCCCTGACCGCCCTGGGGACGGCCGGACCGCAGCTTCGGGTCCACCTGCACGCTGCCCTTAATGTCGGCTGCACGCGGGAGGAGATTGTCGAGGTCATCATGCAGATGTCGGCCTACGCCGGTTTTCCCGCAGCCCTGAACGGGCTCTTCGCGGCCAAGGAGGTGTTCGCCGAGCGGCTGGCCGACGGCAGGGGATAAAGGCTCGCTCCATCCTCAAGCAGCCACGGCACTCAAGGAAGTCGCTTGAAAACGACAGACACACGGCCTATGCCGGTGCATGGGGCTCGCACGGGTTCCATGCGACCGGCTTTAGGCACGTCCGGACGATGAACCATCAACATGAGATACCAACGGCTTCCCGATTCATGACGCACCAATCCTTCACCATCCGGGTGATCGAAGCCATCCGCAGCATTCCCCGGGGCAGGGTGGCCACCTACGGACAGATCGCGGGCATGGCCGGAAACCTGCGGGCCGCCCGGCAGGTCGCGCGGATTCTTCACACGTGCTCGCACTCAGAAGGGTTGCCCTGGCACCGCGTGGTCAATCGGGAAGGACGCATCGCATTGCGGGTCTCCCAGGGTTACGAAGATCAGAAGCGGTTGCTCGAAAACGAGGGCGTCGAGTTCGACGGGACGGGCCGCATTGATCTGGAGCGCTTTCTGCTGGGGTCGGATATTGGGACTGGGTCGGGCTGGGTTTCTGAGAGCAAAAGAGACGGGCTGGGTCTCTGAGGCCAAGAGTACACACGGGAACTCACGAAGCAACACAATTAAAGGAATACCCGGTAATCGACCTTCAGCACTTCAGCCAGCTTGCGAGCCGTCTGTTTGCCGATGGGCCGACGGTTGTTTTCCATGTCGGAAATGTGTCTCCTGGGGATGCCCGAGGCAGCGGCCAGTTGCACCTGGGTCATGTCCTCCTTGAAGCGTGCACCACGAAGCATGGTCCCCGGTGTTTGGTCCAAAAGTTCTTCGGCAGGAATCGCCCGTTCCACTTGGCAGTCGTAATCCTCAAGCATCTTCAGAACCTTGGCGTAAACATCCTGCGGACAGGCTACGTGCAAAAGCTCAATAGGGGGCTTTTTCGTGGGTTCCAACATACTTCACCTCGATAAGTTGAATTTTTCCGACCACCTCTTGCCACACTGCGACATAGGTTGGATGGCCTTTTTTGATATGGCAGTGGTGACGGCCATTACTAAGCTTTCCGTAATGCGCCCATTCACCTCGAACCGGACCTTGCTCGGAAGCGGATTTTTTCTGAAAGCTTTGCTACAAGATAAGTTGTGATAGCTGCAACTGCTTATATTTTTTATACATGTCCATGTCCACGTATTGCTGATTCAGCTTACTCAAAAAGTAATGATTTCCGGGACAAGGCTGCATACAAGTCCGTACAAATGCCCCCGCTGATTCAAAATCGCCAAATTTACCGCGAGCATGCCCCATAACCGATAAAAGCCACCCGTCACCGGATGGCCTTTTGTTCATTGTCGAAAAACAGGTCGCTGGAGTTGCATAAACCCACGGCGGACCCCGCAAAGAAAAAAGGGATTTCAGCCTTTCGACTGAAATCCCTTACTTTCTAATGGCGGGGCCGATGGGACTCGAACCCACGGCCTCCGGCGTGACAGGACGATGAATGCCGCTTTACCCCACTGTATTTCAGCTAGTTACGCAGCTTCGCGTAGTCTCGCGTGGGTTCCCATGGGTTCAAAAACCCACAAAAAACCCACACATGAATCATTTCAATAAAGGCATAACGTTCAGCTTCAGCGACGCGCGCCATTGGCGCGTCCGCTGGAAGCGCATGTTAGATCAATCTAGTTGCGCAAACCACTTACAAATTGAATTTAATTTTTATGCCTTCGCGTTGAATAAAGTCCTCAAGCATCTTTACTTTTAAGTGGCAATAGTTCCTGAGTTCCCCTGACCGGTATAATTCTTTGGAACTTTGCATAGATGAATAAAGGAAATCAATAAGAACATTATTGTACGAAAAATAGCGTCTATAACTTGAAATATCAAATATTTCATCATCTCCTTGTACACTATAAAATAAATCAAAATTTCTTTTAAAATTCATGACTGACTCCATGTCTAGCTTTTCTATATTATCTGATAACATTTTATCGCGCATGACATACGAGACATATCCAGATACATCGTCTTCTAAATCAATCCTATATTTTTGCTTAATATATTCTTCTTGAATGATTTCACATTCTATTTCTTCTCGGCTCTTATTATTTTCAGGTGTATTAGTTTGGTTCTCAAATAAACCGTCTATTCTATGTTCTGTTATACCAAGACTGTCAAGATGGATATTTCTTTCTTTGTAGTATTTTCGGTTAAGCTCAAATTTATAATCATCTTTCCGTAATATTCTTTGCGTAAAATATTTATATATATCTTCGCCTGTGTAGTTATTATTTAATACTACATAAAATTGAAATGTAGAAAATAAGTCTATGTAGCAGGCCAGGCACTTTGGGTTGGTTATTGTCGTAAAAATAATTGCTGTATGAGTGGGGTAATGACATAGTTTATTTCTTTCTGCTTCAATGTGTCTGTCTATAATTCCAAGTGGATAGAATGGCACCACCAGTGGCTTGTCTAAAAATATTGGTTCTTCCTTACTAATATCTAGAGCTAAAGGAAATTCAGTTCTTGGAATCCCGTACTTACTAGCGAAACCAACGGCTATCTTTGCAAGCCCTTGTTTCAACACCTTATTATCTAATGATAATGGATAGCTTACCAGTCCTTCGATGTCATTACATATAATTATTTCTGGCAACTCATGGCTGCTGAACTTTTCAGATATTTCTACTTCCACCTTTTTTCGATATTGATTAGTAACTTTTTTGTTTCCATATATTATTACTTTTCTTTTATCATCAGTGTATTTATGAAATGGTTTTAAGGGCGTTACTTCAAATTCTTTACAAAGCACATCTATCTGGTTCATTTTTATATTATATTGATCTACCTTACTTAATAATATCCCCTTAACAGATTTGTATTTATTACTATTTCTATCTTTCTTTATGTTTAATCGGGTAGCTATACCACTAAACATTTGTGTAAATGGCACATCAATATCGTTCCCTAGCTTGCCACCACAAGAAGCGCAAAGAATATCATTCCCGGTTAAGCTACCACCTATTGCTTGCTGTATAATATGCTCATCATGCTTTATTACATCAACACCATTAAAAGCCTTGCCACACAAGTAGCAACTATCCATTATATTTACCACACATTGTCATTGCTGGTTATCAGAAGTGGCCCCGGAAATTTGCACAAGCCTTTAGGTGGAAACTCTGCTAGCCCGGACACCTTCAAACGGAATTGATCAGGGAGCAGAGAATGACCAAGCGGACGAGACGGAAGCACTCAGCAGAATTCAAGGCCAAGGTAGCGTTAGCGGCGATGGCCGGGGATAAGACACTTGCCGAGTTGGCGCAACGTTTTGAGGTGCACCCGAATCAGATTACCGAATGGAAGCGGCAACTCAGCGAGCGGGCCGCCGCCGTCTTCGGCAAATCGGCAGAGAGTGAACCGGCGGTAGACTCGAAGGTCTTGCATGCCAAGATCGGTCAATTGACACTGTAGAACGATTTTTTAGAAAGCGCACTCAGCAAGGTGGGATTGCTGAGCGCAAAGCGATGATCGACCGCGAGCACGAGGTTTCAATCAAGCGGCAGGCCGAACTGGTCGGGATAAGTCGCAGTACCGTGTACTATCAGCCTCGGCCGGTGAGTGCCGCCGACTTGGCGCTCATGCGCCGCATCGACGAGCTGCATTTTGAGCCTCCGTTCATGGGTGCCCGGATGCCAAGATAGTCATAGTAACTTTTTTTAGTAAAGTGATCACCATTGCGTACCTTTCGCTGCATCTCGACATAGGCATTAACGGCTGCGCTTAGCTCTTCTTTGCTCCAACCATCGCTCATAATAATGCAACCTAGCTGTATAATATAGAGTTCAACGGAGAACTTCAGCGAGTTCTGTGCATTTTATTGTTATGATTTTATATTATTCTAATTGTCAAAATATTAAACTATCATAATGATGATGTGGGATCAGTATCTAAGTCAACCTTTTCATCATGTTTTGGAACGCACTCATTTAAATGACGTATCATTGATTCAATACTGCTCTTTTCCACAGAACTAAACTCGCCAATTAATTCTGATTTATCTAATGAACCAGACGAAAGTAATCCTTTAATCATAGACATGTAGTCGAAATCAATAGATGTGCCCTTATCTTTAATTTTAACCTTTATTGTCTGAGGATCAGTTTTTTCAAATAATAAATTCATAATTTGGCCTCTGTGTAATTTTTAAGATTATATTTCTTTACACGTTTTTTTATCGAAGCTTTTCCACCATCTGTAATATGAGCTATATGATCTACAACCCTTTGACCACCGATAGAACCTTCCAAAACGTCTGATCTAATAGTTATAATACCTGAATTATTTTTGCATAAAATTACATTCTGCGCATCTCCTAGCATCGGTATTGTTGCATTATGTGATACTAATATAACCTGCTTATTTTTTTTGCATTTTTTAATTGCACTTATTAATCCTGTATTAATATATGTAGTCGCAAGATTATCTTCAGGCTGATCTATAATTAATGTTGCAGTATCGCTTTCCCATCCCAAGATTAAATCGAGAATTATTGCAGTTTTCCATCCTGCACTCAAAGAATTGAAGTCGCGACCATCTTCTGTAATTATTTTGTATCGTTTTGAATTCATCTCAGAAAATTTATCTTTGATCCTTTCTTCAAAATTTTCATAATCGACAACTTTAGGAGCTTTTTTGCTAAATTTTGATTCAAATATGGATTCTGGTAATATATCTTCAAATTTGGCTATTTGGTGCTCAGTTTTTAGCATACTGTTTACAACTTGAAGGAACATTGTTTTATTCAGATTAAAGTCGTTTTCAATGTATAGAATATGCCCCATCGATTGAATTCTTTTAGTGTCAATCTTTAGTTTGAAGTTTTCAATTTCTTTAATTGCTTCATAAAATTCAAATTCTGCTTTTGAATAAGATTTTATACAATTCATTATTTGTTCAAATTGTTTTCTTTTTGTTGTTTTTTCTTTATCTTTTGAAGTTTGTTCACGATCAATTTCTAAAATTGATTTATCTATTATTTCTCGAATTTTTTCATTGATTATACTTATGTTTCTAGCTCTCTTTAAGCTACTTTTTATCAGTTGCGCATTCCGGACAAACTGACCAGTGATTCCACGGGAAACCGCCCACCCGTTCCGGCTGAAACTGACCAGAGAATCGGAGCGAAGCGATGCTG